>NZ_JBFAJO010000013.1:0-95489 GCF_040655255.1 Kitasatospora sp. NPDC050463 | reverse complement strand
CCAGGCGCTCCAGCTCCCGGGTGACCGGTCCCAGCCCCTCGGCCGCCCGCAGCGCGTCGCGGTGCCCGCCCACCGGCATGTCTGGCGCGCTGCGGCACGTCGGCGGACCTCCCCCGAGGACACGGCCGCCGTCCGTCGTTCCCCGGACAGGAGGCCGGGGTTGCGCGCGGAGCGGATGGGTGGGTAGGCGGGAACGGTCTACTTGGGCGGCTTCTTGCCGGTGACACCCAGGTACACCAGGGGAGCGAGGTTGGGCTTCAGGTCCTTGACCTTGACGCCCCACGAGGTGAACGCCTTCTGGTGCTCGGCCGCCGAGGCGAGCAGCGAGACCAGGGACCCGGCGACGGCGGCCGGGTCGAGCGACTTGTCGGCCTGGCCCTTCGCCTGGAGTTCCCTGACGGCCTCCGTGAGCGGCTTGGCGACCGCGTTGAGGACCGTCATGCGGATCTTGAAGAACCGCTTGTCCCCTTCGGCGGCACCGAGCGTGACCACGCGGAGAATGGCGTCGTTCTTGCGCCAGAAGGCGAGGAATCCGTCGACCAGTTCTTCCGAAGTGGCCGTGCCGGACTTCCCTGCCCAGGACTTTCCGGCCACCAGCTCTTTGAGGGTGTCGGAGTCCCTGGCCATTTCCTCGGCGATTTCGAGGACAGCGCCCTCGACATCCGGGAAGTACTGGTAGAAGGTCGCGGGGGAGGTACCCGCCATACGGGCGACGTCGATGACCTTGACGTCCCGATAGGGCGACGTGCTGAGCATCTCGCGGAGGCAGTCGAGCAGCTTCTGCCGCGTCTCCTGTCCGCGTCGCCCGGCGACGCGACCGTCGACGGTGCGAACTTGTCCTGTCATGCCGTCAGCTTACCGTGGCACGATCTTGGCGCGATTCGGTGATGCGACTATTACTCCGCACGGGGGTTGCTATAGGGGCGTGAACGACTTCGGACGGATATTCATCCGCGCTCCGGAGGCCCCGTTTGGAGCCCCCCCGTGTGCTTATGACCCCACAGCGTGACGGCCCCTCCGCTGAGGGGTGATCGGGTGACAGAGCGTGACGACTTCGGGTCGGATCCGGCCGGGTCGAAAAAGAGTTGCGGGCATGTCGTGCGCAAGCCGCAGGCGGAGCGGACGTCAGAATCCGGCCGTTGTGGCGGCACTGACCGGACGGTGAGCCCGAGGAGGCTGTGGGCGGGGGAGGTTGGAGTTGACCGGGGCGGCATTGGAGAATCGGGTCCGGCACCCCGTGGCGGGTGCGGAAAACGGGGAGGTGGCAGCGGAGTGGACCAGCTGACGGCGCACGATCCGAGGCGGATCGGGCCCTTCGAGGTGCTCGGGCGGCTCGGCGCGGGCGGGATGGGCCTGGTCTATCTGGCGCGCTCCGCGTCCGGCCGGCGAGTGGCCATCAAGACCGTCCGGGGGGAGCTGGCCGAGGACGAGCTGTTCCGGGTCCGATTCGCCCGGGAGATCGCGGCCGCCAAGACGGTCGGCGGGTTCTACACCGCCGCCGTGGTCGACGCCGACGCCGACGCCCGGGTGCCCTGGCTCGCCACGGCGTACGTCCCGGCGCCGTCCCTGGAGGACCTGGTCACCGAGTGCGGGCCGCTGCCGGCGGGGGCGGTGCGCTGGCTGGTCGCCGGTATCGCCGAGGCGCTGCAGTCCATCCACGCGGCCGGGCTGGTCCACCGCGACCTCAAGCCGTCCAACGTGCTGGTGGTCGAGGACGGTCCGCGGGTGATCGACTTCGGTATCGCCGCCGGCGTCTCCAGCACCCGGCTCACCATGACCAACGTCGCGGTCGGCACCCCGGCGTACATGTCGCCCGAGCAGGCCCGGGACAGCCGCGGCGTGACCGGCGCCAGCGACGTCTTCTCGCTCGGCTCGCTGCTGGTCTTCTGCGCCACCGGCCACCCGCCGTACCGGGGGGCCAACCCGGTCGAGACGGTGTTCCAGCTGCTGCGCGACCAGCCGGACCTCTCCGGCCTGCCGGCCGAGCTGGTGGACCTGGTGCGCGCCTGTATGCGGCCATCCCCCGAGCACCGGCCCTCCCCGGCGCAGATCCAGGCCGAGCTGGCCCCGCACCTGTTCTCCCGGGACGACGCCTCGGGAGAGGCGGGGGACTGGCTGCCCGCCAACGCGCTGGAGCTGATCGAGCGCAAGCGCGGCCGCCGGGTTCCCCCGCCCGCGCCGGCCCCGGCGGTGCCCGGTCCGAGCGTGCCGCCGCAGCCGGCCCCGCCGCAGCACGTGCCGCACCAGCAGCCGCCGCTCCCGCCTCCGCGCCCCGGCCACGACGACCCGCGCACCCGGCACCCCGCCGAGCGGTACGCGGCGCCCGCGCCCGGTCCTGTGCACGCGCTGCCGTCGCCGCCCGGACCGGACACCGAGGCGGCCACCGAGAAGATCTCCGGCCCCCGCCGCCACCGCGCCCCGGTCGCCGGGGAGAGCGCCGCCGAGGTGCGACTGCCCGGCGCCTCGGTGCGGATAGGCCCGGGGCCGCGCGCCGAGCAGGCCGGGCCGGGCGCCGCGCCCGCCGAGACGGACTGGGTCCGCCGGGCCACCCCGCCGCCGGTCCAGGCCGCCCGCTGGCGCCCCTGGCGGTTCCGGATGTCCAACGACGTCTGGGGCACCCCGGTGGTCGCGGACGGCACCCTCTTCGTCTCCAGCTTCGAGGTGCACGCCCTCGACGTGGCCTCCGGGCAGCGCCGCTACAAGACCCGGGACGTCGCCTGGGCGCTCGCGGTGGACGCCGGCCGGGTGCACGCCGCCGACGGCCCGCACCTGTACACGGTGGACGTCGCGGACGGCACCGAGCGCTGGCGCAACTCGCTGGACGGCTGGGTCTACTCGCTGGACGCCGCGGACGGCGTGCTCTGCTGCGGCGTCCGCGGCGGCGGGGTGCAGCTGCGCTCCGCCGCCGGCGGCGCCGAGCTCTGGCGGGCCGACGACGCCCAGCAGGACTACGAGAACCCCCAGTCCGGCCCGGCCCTGGTGGGCGGCGCCGCGTACTACTACGGCGGTGGGCGGCTGCGCTGCGTCGATCCGCGCGGCGCGGGACTGCGCTGGTCCTTCCCGGTCGGCGAGGACGTGCCCTCCCGCCCGGCCGAGCGGGCCGGCGTGCTGTACGTGACGGCCGGTACCCGGGTGTACGCGCTGGACGCGGCCAGCGGTGCCGAGCGCTGGCGGTTCGAGGCCCCGGTGGTGCTCTTCACCCCGCCCGCGCTGGACGCGGACGCGGTGTACGTCGCCGACTACCTCGGCACGGTCTACGCGCTGGACGCGGCGACCGGCCGGGACCGCTGGCGCGGTGCCACCGGCAACCGGCAGGGCGCCGAGCCCGTGGTCGTCGGGGACGGCATGGTGCTGATCGGCAGCGGCGACGTGCTGTACGCGTTCGAGGCGGCCACCGGCCGGGAGCGCTGGCGGTACACGGCGCGGGGCGAGATCGTCGGCTCCCCGGCGGTCGCCGACGGCCTGGTCCACCTGGGCAGCCGGGACCACTCGCTGCACACCCTGGACCTGGCGAGCGGACAGCTGCGGTGGGAGCTCGGGACGAAGGGCGAGCTGACCGGCTCGCCGGTGGCGGTCGGCGGACGGGTCTTCGTCGGCAGCAAGGACCGCTGCGTCTACGCGCTGGACGCCTTCTACGGCACGGCGGTGCCCTCGCACTGACGGACCGGCGGCCCGTGGGCGGTGCTACCGCCCGCGGACCGCGGGTCGGCGGGCCCGCGGGTGCCGGGCGCACCAGCCCTCCCACGCCGAGGCGACCATCTCCTCGACCCCGTGCCGGGCGGTCCAGCCCAGCTCACGGCGGATCAGCTCGGCGGAGGCGACCACCCGCGCCGGGTCGCCCGGCCGGCGCGGGGTGACCTCGCCGGTGGTGTCGTAGCCGGTGACCCGGCCGATCACGTCCAGCATCTCCTGGACGCTGACGCCCTCGCCGCGGCCGATGTTGAGGACCATCGAGGTCTCGCCGGGCGGGTCGGCGGCCAGCCGCCGGGCGGCCGCCACGTGGGCCGAGGCGATGTCCGAGACGTGGATGAAGTCGCGGACGCAGGTGCCGTCCGGGGTGGGGTAGTCGGAGCCGAAGATCAGCGGGGCGCGGCCGGCGGTGAGCCGTTCGAAGACCATCGGGATCAGGTTGAAGACGCCCTCGTCGGAGAGCTCGGGCGAGGCGGCGCCGGCCACGTTGAAGTAGCGCAGCGAGACGGTGGAGATGCCGTGGGCCCGGCCGGCCGCGGCGACCAGCCACTCGCCGGCCAGCTTGGTCTCGCCGTAGGGGTTCATCGGGGCGCAGGGGGCCGTCTCGGTGACCAGCTCGACGTCGGGCATGCCGTAGACGGCGGCGGAGGAGGAGAAGAGGAAACGCTTCACCCCGGCCTCGGCGACGGCCTCCAGCACGGTCTGCAGGCCGGTGAGGTTCTCGCGGTAGTAGTAGAAGGGGCGCTCGACCGACTCCCCCACCCGCTTCTTCGCGGCGAAGTGCAGAACGCCCCGGATGTCGTGGGTGTGCAGGACCGTGTCGAGTGCGGCGCGGTCCAGGGTGGAGCCCTCGACCAGGGTGACTCCGGGCGGCAGCCGGTCGGGGTCCCCGGTGCTCAGGTCGTCCAGCACCGTCACCTGCTCGCCGGCCTCGACCAGCTGGTGTGCCACGTGCCTGCCGATGTATCCGGCACCACCGGTGAGCAACCAAGTCATGGGCTGATCCTAGGGTCTGTCGTCAAACTCCAGTCGGCCGCCCGGAGGACGGGCGCGTCGGGGAGCTGATCCGGGCATATCGGTGAAATGCTGACAAAGATCTCTGTGATCTCGATGGGACCGCATGGATTTCGCCGGCCCGCACGGATTCGGTGGCCCGCGCGGATCGCGATGGCCCCGTACGGCCGATGGAATCGGAGGCAGCCCAGGTGAACCGCAAGAAGGAACCCACCCGCCCGCTCCCGGCCGGGCCGCGTCCCACCGGACCCCGGGTGTACGGCGGGCGGCTGCTCGGGCCCGGGGCGGTCGCCGCGCTGACCGCGCTGGCGGTGACGGGGTGCAGCAGCGGCTCGTCGTCCTCCTCGTCGACCGCCACCACCCCCGGCGCCTCCTCGCCCTCCCCGTCCGCCCGGCCGGCCAGTGGCAACCAGCTCCAGGACGCCTATCAGAAGGTCATCGCCGACGTGCTGCCCTCGGTGGTGCAGATCACCACCGCGACCGGTCTCGGCTCCGGGATCGTCTACGACGGCAAGGGCGACATCGTCACCAACGCCCACGTGGTCGGCACCGCCACCACCTTCAGCGTCACCCTGGCCAACAGCACCAAGGCCCTGGACGCCACGCTGGTCGCCGGCTACCCGGAGTCCGACCTCGCGGTGATCAGGCTGACCAGCCCGCCGAGCGGCCTCAGGCCGGCCGTCTTCGGGGACTCCGCCAAGGTGGAGCTGGGCCAGATCACCCTGGCGATGGGCAGTCCGCTGGGCCTGTCCGGCAGCGTCACCCAGGGCATCGTCTCGGCCATCGGGCGGACCGTCTCCGAGCCCCAGGGCGGCGGTTCGCCGGGCGCCACCATCGGCAACATGGTGCAGACCTCGGCGGCGATCAATCCGGGCAACAGCGGCGGGGCGCTGGTCAACCTGAACAGCCAGGTGATCGGCATCAACACGCTCGCCGCCACCGAGCCGGAGGCCGGCGGCGCCGCCGCGCCCGGGATCGGGTTCGCCATCCCGGCGTCCACCGTCACCGGCATCGCCGACCAGCTGATCAAGGACGGCAAGGTCACCAACTCCGGCCGGGCCGCGCTCGGGATCACCGCTCGGACGTACTTCGACCAGGACTTCCGGCCGGCCGGGGCGGTCGTCGTGGCGGTCAGCGCGGGCGGTCCGGCCGCCGCGGCGGGGATCCAGCCCGGCGACGTGATCACCAAGATCGGCGACGCCACCGTCGACTCGCTGAACTCGCTGACCAGCGCGCTCGCCTCGCTCACCCCGGGCACCAGGACGACCGTCACCTACACCCGGGACGGCCGGAGCGGGACCGCCGAGGTCACCCTCGGGACCCTGGAAACCCCCTAGCCCGCCGGATCCCCGGTCTCGCGGCCCCCGGATCCCCGGCGGCGTCGGCCCGCACACCGCGCAAGGGTTCGCGGGCGGTCGGCGTACGGGAGCGGGCCGGGACTTCGTCAACCGCCTCGACGAAGTCCCGGCCCGCTGGTGCGTCGGGGGTGGTGGGGAGGGGAAGCGGGGGTCGTCAGCGGCGGGCGGCGCGGGTGCGCCAGGGGAGCTCGATGGTCACCGTGGTCGGTCCGCCGTGCGGGCTCTCCACCAGGAACACCCCGTCCACGGCCCGGATCCGCTCGGCCAGTCCGGCCAGGCCGCTGCCCGGGTAGGGGGCCGCGCCGCCCTTGCCGTCGTCCCGGACCAGCAGCATCAGCTGGTCGGCGGCCCGCCAGACGTCCACCGTGGCGGAGCGGGCACCGGCGTGCTTCGAGACGTTGGTCAGCAGCTCGCTGACGGTGAAGTAGGCGATGCCCTCGACCGCCGAGTCCGGGCGCTCCACCGAGCCGTCCGCGGCCGTCAGCTCGACGTGCACCTTGACCCCGTCCGGCACCGTGCAGCGGGCGGCCACCGCGGAGAGCGCGGCGTCCAGTCCGCGGTCGGTGAGCACCGCCGGGTGGATGCCCCGGGCCAGGTCGCGCAGCTCCTGCAGGGCCAGCTTCACCTCGCCGTGCGCGGCACCGACCATCCTCGCCGCGGCCGCCACGTCCTCGGGCGTCTCGGTTTCGCTCAGCTTCTCCTTGGCCATGCCGAGGTCCATCGCCAGCGCCACCAGCCGGGCCTGGGCGCCGTCGTGCAGGTCGCGCTCGATCCGGCGCAGGTCGGCGGCGGCGGTGTCGACCACGGTGCCGCGGTCGTCCTCCAGCTCACGCACCCGCTCGGAGAGCACGCCCGGGTAGAGCAGGGTCTCCACCAGCATCCGGTCGATCGCCGCCTGGAAGCGGACCACCCAGGGCAGCACCGGCCAGCCGACGACCACGCAGATCAGCGTCACCGCGAAGCTCAGCACGCCCCAGGGCAGCAGCAGCACGTTGTAGAGGGCCGAGCGCCAGCTCAGGGGGTCGGTGAGGTAGGCGATCGCATAGCCGGTGATGCCCGGCCGCGCCCGGCGCACCGGCTCCGGCTCGTGCACCTCGGAGCCGAGCACCGAGCGGGCCCGGCGGCGGGCGAACGCGCCCAGCAGCCGGCAGCCGGCCAGCCCGGCGGCCAGCAGCGGCAGGCCGATCACGGTGATGGAGAGCGCCAGCCCGACCGAGAGCAGCGCGACGGTGAAGACGAACCCCGCGATGCCGAGCGGCAGGTTGAGCAGCAGCTGCCCGGCCTGCCGCCACATCCGCGCGCCGTACAGCGGGGCGCGTTCGGCGCGCGCGTCCGGCTCCTTGATGGCATCCGCGGCGCGGCGGTGCAGAGGCTTCATGTGGATCTACCGTCCCTCGGGGTCGAGCTGGTGGTCCAAGCTTCCCTGCCGGAGGCCGCGCGCGGCCATGGGGGTGATCCGTCTTCCCGGTCGGGGGTTATCCCCACCCCGGGGCGGTGCCGGGGTGTCCGCGGCCGTCCGCCGGTTGTCCACCGGCTGTCTTGCGGATCGGGCGGGATGCGGCGCTCCACGGCCGTGCACTTAGACTCACGCATTGGCGATTGGTTGTGACCGTGTAAAGAAACGTCGTAGAACTGCTTCGAGGGCGGTTTTCACAGGCGATGTGGAGGCGAGGAGCATGGAGGGGCAGCCGGCAGCTGCCGTCGCGGCCGACCCGGCGGTCGGCGGCGGCTACTTCGACGCGTACGCCGCGATGGGCCTGCTCGCCGTCGTCGGCGTGCTCTTCGTCGCCGTGGCGTTCACCGCCAACCGGCTCCTGCGGCCGGTGGTGTACTCGCCGGAGAAACTCCTCGCCTACGAGTGCGGCGTGGACCCGGTGGGAGAGGACTGGGCGCACACCCAGGTCCGCTACTACGTCTACGCCTTCCTGTACGTGATCTTCGCGGTCGACGCGATCTACCTGTTCCCGTGGGCGACCGTCTTCGCCGCCGCCGGGTACGGCGCCGGGACGCTGATCGAGATGTTCGTCTTCATCGGCTTCCTCGCGGTCGGGCTGCTCTACGCCTGGAAGAAGGGCGTTCTGGAATGGACGTGACCCCCAACCACTCGCACGGACACGGCACCGCGGGCCCGGTCCCGCTCGGTCTGCCGGACCCGTCGCGCCCCGGCGGCGCCGTCGAGCGGAGCGGCCTCGGCCCGCTGGCCCGGCTCGCGCCGGACCCGGTCAAGGTCGTCCTGAACTGGGGCCGCCGCTACAGCCTCTGGTGCTTCAACTTCGGCCTGGCCTGCTGTGCGATCGAGTTCATCGCCGCGTCCATGGCCAAACACGATTTCATCCGGATGGGTGTGATCCCGTTCGCGCCCGGCCCCCGCCAGGCCGATCTGATGATCGTCTCGGGAACCGTGACCGACAAGATGGCGCCCGCCGTGAAGCGCCTCTACGAGCAGATGCCCGAGCCGAAGTACGTCATCTCCTTCGGCGCCTGCTCCAACTCCGGCGGCCCCTACTGGGACTCCTACTCCGTCACCAAGGGCGTCGACCAGATCATCCCGGTCGACGTCTACGTGCCCGGCTGCCCGCCCCGGCCGGAAGCACTGCTCCAGGGCATCCTCAAGCTCCAGGAGAAGATCGCCGCCGAGTCGCTTCCCGGCCGGTACGCGGCGCCCGCGAGCGCGCTGCGCCGCCCGCTGGTCGCCGGGCCCGGTCCTTCCGAAGGAGGCGTCTCGTGAGCACCGCCGAGCAGTACGCGGCGTCGGTCGGCGAGTGGGCCACCGGCGCCGAGGCGTACGGCCTGGTCACCGTCGACGTGCCCGCCGAGCACTGGATCGAGGCGCTCACCGCGGCCCGGGACGTCCTGGGCCTGCGGTTCTTCGACTGGCTGAGCGCCGTCGACGAGCTGGCCGAGGGCTTCTCGGTGGTCGCCCACCTGGCCGCTGCGGACGCGCCCGGGGTGCGCCACCTCGCGCTGCGCACCAAGGTGGCGCGCGACGGGGCCGCGCTGCCGACCGCCGTCGAGGTGTACGCGGGTGCCGCCTGGCACGAGCGTGAGACGCACGAGATGTTCGGCATCGACTTCCCCGGACACCCCTACCTGGCCACCCTGCTGCTGCCGGACGGCTTCGAGGGGTACCCGCTGCGCAAGGAGTTCGTGCTCGCGGCCCGGGTCGCCAAGGCCTGGCCGGGCGCCAAGGAACCGGGCGAGTCCGACCACGGCGACGGCCCGGCGCGGCGCAAGATGCAGCCGCCCGGCGTCCCGGACCCGAACGAGTGGGGCCCGCTCAAGGGCACCCTGCCGCCGGTGGCCGAGCGACCCGCGCGCGGTGCGCGGGCGGCCGGCGCGGCGGCCCGTACACCCCGGACGGGTGCGGGTGCGGGTGCGGCGGCCGAGGGCGGGCCCGCCGTCCGGGCGGACCGGCCCCGGCGGACCAGGTCGGTCGACGCGGGCTCGGTGAGCCAGGCCGCCGCCGGGGCTCCGGCGAGCCGCCCGGCCACCGAGGAGTCCACCGAGGCCTCCCCCGAGGGGTCCGCCGAACCGAAGCCCGAGCGTGCGGCGCCGGCCCGGACGCGGTCCGCGGACGCGCCCTGGCACGCGCCGGTGCCCGCGCACGGGCCCGCGACGGGTGCGGGCGACGCGCCCGAGGAGGCGGCCGCCCCCGGCGGCGCGGCCGAGCGCGAGGACGGCGGGCACGAGAAGGACGGGACGAAGGAGACGCCGGCCGGCCCGGCCGACCAGGACGGAGACAGCACGTGAACCTGCTCGACACGCTGCTGCGCTGCGTCGCCACGCTCGTCGTCTTCCTCACCATTCCCCTGATCATCGGCCAGACCGAGCACAAGGTGATGGCGCACATGCAGGGCCGGCTCGGCCCGATGTACGCCGGCGGCTTCCACGGCTGGGCGCAGCTCGTCGCCGACGGTGTGAAGTTCGCGCAGAAGGAGGACATCGTCCCGGCCGGGGCGGACCGGAGGATCTTCCAGCTGGCGCCCGCCGTCTCGCTGCTGCCCTACCTGTTCGTGCTGCTCGCCATCCCGGTCGGGCCGGACGGCTTCGTCGGCCAGGCGGTCGACGCCGGACTCTTCTTCGTGCTGGCCGTGATGGGTGTCGGCGTGATCGGCAAGCTGATGGCCGGCTGGGCCTCGGCGAACAAGTTCTCGCTGCTCGGCGGTCTGCGCACGGCCGCCCAGCTGATGTCCTACGAGCTGCCGATGGTGCTCGCCGCCGCCTCCGTGGCGATGGCGGCCGGCACGCTCTCGCTGCCGGGGATCCTGGACGCCTGGCAGTGGTACTGGATCCCGTGGCAGATCATCGGCGCCTTCGTCTTCTTCACCGCCGGGCTGGCCGAGCTGCAGCGCCCGCCGTTCGACATGCCGGTGGCCGACTCGGAGATCATCTTCGGCGCGTACACCGAGTACACCGGGCTGCGCTTCGCGCTCTTCCTGCTCTCCGAGTACGTCGGGATCCTGGTGGTCTCCGGGCTGACCGCGGTGCTCTTCCTGGGCGGCTGGCACGGCCCGCTGCCGGACGAGCTCGGCTGGCTCTGGACCATCCTGAAGACCTTCGCGCTGGCCTTCGTGGTGATCTGGCTGCGGGTGACCTATCCGCGGCTGCGGGAGGACCAGCTGATGCGCTTCGCGTGGCTCGTGCTGATCCCGCTCGCCCTCGTCCAGCTCGCCCTCACCGGCATCATCAAGGTGGCGATCTCATGAGCTTTCCGGGCTCCGGCCTGGCCAAGGGCCTGGCCGTCACGCTGCGGACGATGACGAAGAAGAGCATCACCGCCCAGTACCCCGAGGTGCAGCCCGCGTTGCCGCCGCGCTCGCGCGGGGTGATCGCGCTGCTGGAGGAGAACTGCACGGTCTGCATGCTCTGCGCCCGCGAGTGCCCGGACTGGTGCATCTACATCGACTCCCACAAGGAGACGCTGCCGGCCGCCGATCCGAACGCCCGTGCCCGCACCCGCAACGTGCTGGACCGGTTCGCCATCGACTTCTCGCTCTGCATGTACTGCGGGATCTGCATCGAGGTCTGCCCCTTCGACGCGCTGTTCTGGTCGCCGGAGTTCGAGTACGCGGAGACCGACATCCTGGAGCTGACCCACGAGCGGGAGAAGCTCCGCGAGTGGATGTGGACGGTGCCGGCGCCGCCGGCGCTGGACCCGGCGGCCGAGGAGCCGAAGGAGATCGCCACCGCGCGCAAGGCGGCGGACAAGCTGGCCGCCGCCGCGGCGCAGGAGGAGGGTGACCCGCGATGAGTGCCGCCCTGCTGACCGCGGCCGGGTCGTTGGACCCGGCCGCCCGCTCGTTCCTCTCCCCGACCGGGGTCGAGATCGTCTTCCTGCTGGTCGGTGTCGCCGTGCTGGGGTCGGCCGTGGTGGCCGTCACCACCAAGCAGCTGGTGCACGCCGCGCTCTGGCTGGTGGTCGCGCTCGGCGGGCTGGCGGTGGAGTTCCTGCTGCTCACCGCCGAGTTCATCGCCTGGGTGCAGGTGCTGATCTACCTCGGCTCGGTGGTCGTGCTGGTGCTGTTCGGACTGATGCTCACCCGGGCGCCGATCGGACGCTCGCCGGACGCCGACTCGGGCAACCGCTGGGTCGCCCTGGTGGTGGCGCTGGCCTCCGCCGGGACGCTGGTGACGCTGGTCGTGGACGCCTTCCGGACCTCGTGGATCGACCTCGGCGCGGGCGGCGGCTCGGCGCAGGCGACGGGTACCAGCCTGTTCCGGACGTGGGTGCTGCCCTTCGAGGCGCTCTCGGTGCTGCTGCTGGCCGCCCTGGTCGGCGCGATCGTGCTGTCGCGCGGGGCCGGGCGGCGGGTGCCGCCGACCCGGGCCGGCAAGCTGCGCGCGGGCCGACCGGTGGGCTCCAACGGGACGGTCGCGGCCACCGCGCCCAAGGCCCCGCCCGCCCCCGTTGCGCCCGCTCCGACGACCTCGGCGGAGGAGAGCTGATGCATCTCGCCTACCCCGTCGTGCTCGCCGCGCTGCTGTTCAGCGTCGGCGTGTACGGCGTGCTCGCCCGGCGCAACGTCGTCCTGGTGCTGATGTCCGTCGAGCTGATGCTCAACGCCGTCAACCTCAACCTCGTCGCCTTCGACGCCTGGCTGCGGGACTCCCTGCACGCCGGCCAGGCGCTCACCCTGTTCACCATCACCATCGCCGCCGCCGAGATCGGTCTCGGGCTCGCCATCGTCCTGCTGCTGTTCCGGGCCCGGGGCACCGCGGACGTCGACCGGGCCACCGCGCTCGGTGATCCCGCCGAGTCCGCCGCCGAGGAGGCGCCGGCCGGCGCCGAGGCGCTGAAGGGCCAGGCCGCCGCATGAACCTCGCCCTGCCCACGCTCGTCCCCGTCCTGCCCGCGCTCGGGGCGGCCGCCACGCTGGCCGTCGGCAAGCGCGCCCCCGGCCTGGCCCGGCCGCTGGCGATCGTCCCGGTCGCCGTCTCGGCCGTGCTCGCCCTGGTCGTCGCCCTCCAGTTGGGCACCGGGCAGGTGCTGGAGAGCGCCACCCGGCTCACCCCGACCGGCGGGCCGGAGATCACGCTCGGCTTCTACCTGGACGGTTACAGCTCGCTGATCTCCGTGCTGGTCGGCCTGGTCGCCACCTGTGTGCAGGTCTACTCGACCGCCTACCTCAAGGACGACCTGCGCTACCCCTCGTACGCGGCGCTGGTCTCGCTGTTCACGGCGGCGATGTTCCTGGTCGTCTACTCGGGCGACCTGATCGTCCTGCTGGTCGGCTGGGAGGTCATGGGCATCTGCTCGTACTTCCTGATCGGCCACCACTGGGAGAGCGCCGACGCCCGTTCGGCCTCGCTGAAGGCCTTCCTGGTCACCAAGCTCGGCGACGTGCCGTTCCTGTTCGGCATCTTCCTGCTCGGTGCCGACGCCGGCAGCTTCCGGGTGTCGGACGTCCTGGCGGCCGCCGGCGAGGGCCGGCTCGGCCACCCGACGCTGATCGCGCTGCTGCTGCTCGCCGGCGTGGCCGGCAAGAGCGCGCAGTTCCCGCTGCACACCTGGCTCCCGGACGCGATGGCGGGCCCGACGCCGGTCTCCGCGCTGATCCACGCCGCCACCATGGTCGCGGCCGGCATCTACCTGGTCGCCCGCCTGCTGCCGGTCTTCCTGCTCTCCGGTGCGGCGCTGGTGGTGCTCGCGGTGATGGCCGCCGTGACGATGATCGGCTCGGCGCTCTGCGCGCTCGCCCAGGACGACCTGAAGCGGGTGCTCGCCTACTCGACCGTCGGCCAGCTCGGCTACATGGCCGGCGCGCTGGCCAGCGGCGACCGCGAGGCCTCCGTGTTCCACCTGGTCAGCCACGGCGCGTTCAAGGCGCTGCTGTTCCTCGCCGCCGGTGTGGTGATCCACGCCGCGCACACCAACTCGATCTCCGTGATGTCCCGGACGCCGGGGCTGCGCAAGCGGGTGCCGGACGCCTACTGGACGATGGGCATCGCGCTCGTCGCCCTGATCGGGCTGCCGCCGTTCTCCGGCTTCTTCAGCAAGGAGGCGGTGCTGACCGCCGCCGAGCACGCCGCCAACGGCGAGGCGCTGACCAACGGCGTCGGCCCGGCCTCGGCGGTGCCGCAGGCGGCCGGCTGGATCGTACTGATCTCCGCCGCGCTCACCGCCCTGCTCACCGCGGCGTACGCGGCGCGACTGTTCCTGGTGGCCTTCCACAGCCCGGCCGCCTCCGGCGCCGGCCTGGCCGCCGCCGCGCCCGTGACACTGCCGGACCACGAGGCCGGCGCGCCCTACTCGCCCGAGCCGGACGAGGCCGACCCGGCCACCGCCGAGCCGCCCGCGATGCGCTGGCCGCTCTGGGTGCTGGCGATCCCGACCATGGCCTTCGGCGTGACCAGCCTGCGCTCGGACTGGCTGCCCGCCCTGCTGGACGGCGGCTCGCTGCGGCCCTCGGCCGTCACCGCCGTGACCGGCACCGGCCTCGCCGTGGTCGGCGCGCTGCTGGCGTACGGGGCCTGGCGCTCCGCCACCGCGCGGCTCGGGGCCGGCCGGCCGGCGCCGGCCCTGGAGGGCAGGGTGCCCGAGCAGGCCGGCGCCCCCGCCGCCGAGGTGATCGTCGCCGACCCCGGGCGCACGCTGCTCGGCCCGCTGTTCGGCCCGGCCCGGCACGGCTTCGGCGTCGACCGGCTCTACACCGCGCTGTTCGTCCGGCCGGTGGCCGCCGCCGCGCTACTGGTCCGCTTCCTCGACCGCGAGGTCGTCGAGACGTACGTACGCGGCACCGGGGCCGGCGCCAACCTGCTCGGCCGGGCCGTCCGGCTCGCGCAGACCGGGAACGCGCAGACCTACCTCAGCGCGCTGCTCGCCGGCGTCGTCCTGCTGGCCGTCCTGGTGGCGGTGTAGCCGGATGGACCAGAACCGGGTGAACCAGCAGCCCCGCCGCCCAGCCCCCCCGACCGCAGCCCGTAGGAGCCCCCGATGAACGCAGTCCTCATCGCCCTCCTGACGCTGCCGCTGGCCGGCGCCGCGCTGACCCTGGCGCCGGTGTTCGGCGCCGACGCGGCCGCCGCCGACCGGCGCGCGCTGCGGCTCAACACCGTGGTCAGCGGCGGCGTCCTGCTGCTCGGCGTCGCCCTCGCGGTGGGCTTCGACCACGACGAACCCGGCCGGATGCAGGCCACCACCGACGTGTCCTGGATCCCGGCCATCGGCGTGCGCTTCCACCTCGGCGTGGACGGCGTCTCGCTCCCGCTGATCGTGCTGACCGCGCTGCTGACCTTCCTCTGCGCGCTGTACTCGGAGAAGCGGCTGCCGTCGGGGGAGGGCGTCCCCTCGGCAAGGGCCTTCACCGGGCTGTTCCTCCTCCTCGAAGTCGGCATGCTCGCCACCTTCGCGGTGCTGGACCTCCTGCTCTTCTTCCTGGCCTTCGAGATCGTGCTGATCCCGATGTACTTCCTGATCGCCCGCTGGGGGACCGGGGCGAAGGTGCCGGCCGCCAACCGGTTCATCCTGTACACGCTGCTCGGCTCGGCCGTGATGCTGCTCGGCTTCCTGCTGGTCGGCAGCAAGGCGGGCACCTTCGACATGCAGGCCCTGGCCGCCGCGCACGGCAGCGGCCTGAGCCACACCACCCAGGTGACCGCCGCCCTGGCGATCATGGTCGGGCTGGCGGTCAAGGCTCCCGCCTGGCCGCTGCACAGCTGGCTCCCGGACGCGCACACGGCGGCCCCTACCGTCGGCTCCGTGCTGCTCGCCGGTGTGCTGCTGAAGATGGGTACGTACGGCCTGGTCCGCGTCCTCCTCCCGGTCGTCCCGGACGGCACCGCGACGCTCGCCCCGTACCTGGGCGCGTTCGCCGCCGTCGGCATCGTCTACGGCTCGCTGGCCTGTCTCGCGCTTTCCCGCCCCGGCGCCAAGGGCGACCTCAAGCGCCTGATCGCCTACTCCTCCGTCGGTCACATGGGCTTCGTCCTGCTGGGCATCGCCTCCCTCACCCCGGTGGGCGTCAACGGCGCGCTGTTCGCCAACATCGCCCACGGGCTGATCACCGGTCTGCTCTTCTTCGTGGTCGGGGCCCTGAAGGACCGCTACGGTACGGCGGACCTGGACACCCTGGCCGGCTCCACCGGCGCCGCCCTCTACGGGCGGGCACCACGGATCGGCGCCCTGCTGGCCTTCGCCGCCGTCGCCAGCCTCGGCCTGCCCGGGCTGGCCGGCTTCTGGGGCGAGCTGCTCGCCATGTTCGGCGCGTTCGACCCGGCCAAGGGCCTGTCGCGCCCGGCCTTCCTCACCTACATGGTCCTGGCCGGCCTCGGCACCCTCCTCACCGCCGCGTACCTGCTGATCGTGGTCAAACGCGTCTGCATGGGCGATCCGAAGCAGCCCGCCCCGGTGCCGCAGCTCGCCGACCTGCGCCCGTACGAGGCCGTCAGCTGGACGCCGCTGGCGGCCCTCACCCTGCTCGCCGGCCTCTGGCCCGCGCTCCTGCTCGGCCTCTCCGACCCGGCCGTCAAGCACCTCCTCGGGGGTGGCTGACCATGACCGGCACCGCACTCGGAGCCCAGCTCCTCGGCACGCAGCCCGCCGGCGCCACCGGCACCGCACTCGGACCTCACTCCACGGGGCAGCCCACTGTGACCTCCCTCGCCGTCGCCGACCCGGGCAGCCTGATCCAGTCCGTGGACTGGGTGGCGATCGCGCCGCCGCTGATCGCGGCCCTGGCCGCGTTGGCCGTGCTGGTCACCGACCTCTTCCTGCCCGAGCGCCACAAGAAGCTGCTCGGCGGGCTGGCCGTGGCCGGGCTCGCCCTCGCCCTCATCGCTCTCCTCCCGCTCACCGGCGGATCACCTCGCGCCACCTTCTGTGCGCAGAACGTAACAGGCGCCACCGACACCGCCGGCTGCTCGTACGTCGCGGACCACTTCGCCCTGGTCTTCCAGCTGCTCGCGCTCGGCGGCGCGCTGATCGCCGCGCTGCTCTCGACGCACACCGTCGAGGACGAGAAGCTGCCCGGCGGCGAGTACTGGTTCCTGCTGCTCTCCAGCGCCACCGGCGCCGCCCTGCTGCCCGCCTCCCGGGACCTCGCCACCCTGGTGATCGCCCTGGAGGTGGCCTCGCTGCCGGCGTTCGCGCTGGTCGCACTGCGCCGCGACGGCCGGGGCGCCGAGGCCGCGCTGAAGTTCTTCCTCTCCTCCGTCACCGCGACCGCCGTGATGCTGCTCGGCATCGGCTTCGTCTACGCCGCGAGCGGCAGCCTGCACCTGGGCGCCGTCGCCGACGGCCTGGAGCACGCGCCGGCCCAGCTGAAGCCGCTGGCCGAGGCGGGTGCGGTACTGACGCTGGTCGGCTTCGCCTTCAAGGTCGCCGCCGTCCCGTTCCACTTCTGGGTGCCCGACACCTACATCGGCGCCCCGCTGCCGGTGGCCGGCTACCTCTCGGTGGTCGGAAAGGCCGCCGGCCTTTCCGGCCTGGCCCTGGTCACCACGATCGCCTTCCGCCCGTACGCGCACAGCTGGGGCCTGGTGCTCGCGGTGCTGGCCGCCGCCACCATGACGGTGGGCAACGTGGGCGCACTGCGCCAGCGGTTCGACACCCGCTACAGCGCGGTGCGACTGCTCGCCTGGTCCTCGGTGGCCCAGGCCGGGTACCTGCTGGTGCCGCTCGCCGCCGCCGGCTACGCGCCGACCGGGACGGATCCTCTCGGCGCCACCGCCGCGTACGCGCTGATCTACGGTGTGGTGAACCTGGGCGCCTTCGGGGTGGTCGCCGCCGTCGGGCGCCGGTCCGGGGCCGGCGTCGACGACTTCCGCGGTCTCTTCGCCCGGCGCCGCTGGACGGCGCTGGCGCTGGCCTTCTTCCTGCTCTGCCTGGCCGGACTGCCGCCGGGCGTGATCGGCCTGTTCGGCAAGGTGGTGGTGTTCCGCGCCGCCGTCGACGCCGGTCTGGGCTGGCTGGCCGTGGTGATGGCCGCCAACGTGGTCGTCGCGCTGTACTACTACCTGCTCTGGACGGCGCGGCTGTTCGCGCCGGCGGCCGGGGCCGGTGAGCAGCCGGCCGGTGCCGCGCCGGCCGTCGAGCGCCGGCTGCCGGCCTCGCTGGCGGTCACCCTGGGGCTCACCGCCTCCGCGGCCGTGGTGCTCTCGGTGGCCCCGCAGCTGGTCCTCCAGGTGGTCGGCGGCACGCTGTTCTGAGGCCGCCGGCCGGAGCGGGCGGCGGCGCGGCCCGGGTGGAGCGGTGGCCACAAGGGAACAAGGCCGACGTTCCCACCCGTTGTGCGGGCAGAGGGACGAGGCAGCGAGGGCTTCCCCACCGCACCATTGGAGGGCCTGCCGTGCACCGCCGGCACAACGGACTGAGGACCGCCGCACTGCTCGGCGGCCTCTCGGCGCTGATCCTGGTGATCGGCAGCTTCTTCGGCCGCACCGGCTTCCTGATCGCCCTGCTGGTCGCGCTCGGTACCAACGCCTACGCGTACTGGAACAGCGACAAGCTCGCCCTGCGCGCGATGCGGGCCCGGCCGGTGAGCGAGATCGAGGCGCCGCGGCTGTACCGGATCGTCCGCGAGCTCTCCACCTCGGCCCGCCAGCCGATGCCCCGGCTCTACCTCTCCCCGACCCCGGCTCCGAACGCCTTCGCCACCGGCCGCAACCCGCGCAACGCGGCGGTCTGCTGCACCGACGGCATCCTGCGGCTGCTGGACGAGCGGGAGCTGCGCGGCGTGCTGGGGCACGAGCTGAGCCACGTCTACAACCGGGACATCCTGATCTCCTCGGTCGCCGGGGCGCTCGCCTCGGTGGTGATGTTCCTGGTGAACTTCGCCTGGCTGGTGCCATTCGGGCGCAGCGACGACGACGACGGGCCGGGGCTGTTCGGGATGCTGGCGATCATGATCCTCGGGCCGCTGGCCGCCTCGCTGATCCAGTTGGGCGTCAGCCGCTCCCGCGAGTACCAGGCCGATGCCGACGGCGCCCGGATCACCGGCGACCCGCTCGCCCTGGCGAGCGCCCTGCGCAAGCTGGAGGCCGGTACCCGGCAGCTGCCGCTGCCGCCGGAGCCGCAGCTCCAGACGGCCAGCCACATGATGATCGCCAGCCCGTTCCGCCCGGGCGAGGCCGGCACGAGGCTGTTCTCGACGCACCCGCCGATGGCGGAACGCATCGCCCGCCTGGAGCGGATGGCCGGCTACCGGGGCTGACGGAGCGGGCCCGCCGGGCGCGGCGGGCCCGGGCTCAGCCGGCGAGCCCCTCGTAGGCCCGGCGCAGCCGGTGGACGCCCTCGGCGATCCGGCCGGCGCTGTCCACGGCGGCGTAGCTCAGCCGCAGGTGCGGCGCCGGCGGTTCGGCGGCGTGGTACGGGCGCCCGGCGGCGACCAGCACGCCGGCGTGCAGGGCGGCGGTGGCCAGCGCGGCCTCGTCGGTGCCGTCCGGCAGGCGCAGCCAGAGGTGGTAGCCACCGGGCCGGTGCGGGCCGAGCAGCCCGGGGAGTTCACGGCGCAGAGCGGCCACCGCGGCCGTGCGGCGGTCGCGCAGCTCGGCGCCGAGGGTGCGGAGGTGGCGCGCCCAGCCCGGGTCGGCGACCAGCTCCAGCGCCGCTTCCTGGAGCGGCCGGGGAACGAAGAAGCTGTCCACCACCTGGGTCGCCCGCAACCGCTGCAGGGCCGGGCCGCGCGCGGTGAGCGCGCCGACCCGCAGATTGGGCGAGGTGGCCTTGGTGAGCGAGCGCAGGTGGACCACCACCCCGTCCGGGTCGTCGGCGGCGAGCGGGCGGGGCAGCGCGGGGGCGTCGGTGTGGACCAGGCGGCGGGCGAAGTCGTCCTCGACCACGAACGCGCCGGCCGTCCGGGCGATCCGCAGCACCTCGGCGCGCCGCTCGGGGGAGAGCACGGCACCGGTCGGGTTCTGGAACAGCGGCTGGCAGACGAAGGCCCGGGCCCGGGTGGCGTCGAAGGCCGCCGCCAGCAGGTCGGTGCGCACGCCGTCCTCGTCCACCGGGACGGGGACCGGCCGCGCTCCGGCCGCGCGGGCGACCGCGAGGATGCCGGGGTAGGTCGGCGACTCCACCAGGACGGGCGCGCCGGGGGCGACCAGGGAGCGCATCGCGATGGTGAGCGCGCTCTGCCCGCCGGCGGTGACCAGGACGTCGCCCGCGCCGAGCGGACCGCCGTTCCCGCCGATGTCCCGGGCGAACCAGGCGCGCAGCTCGGTCAGCCCGTCGACCGGCGGGCGCTCCCAGGCACCGGGGCGCCGTCCGGCCCGGGCCAGCGCCGCGGCCAGCAGCCGCTCGGGCTGGAGCGAGGCGTGCGGGTAGCCGCCGTTCAGGTCGACCAGGTCGGGCGGCGGGACGTTCAGGGTGGCGAACAGCGGGCCCGCGCCCTGGTCGCGCGGGCCCGCGTCGGCGCTCAGCGCGATCTCCTGCCAGGAGAGGTCACCGGGCCGGGCGGTCGGCACGGCGAGCGGCGAGCCACCGCCCGTGAAACCGGCGCCGCCCTCCGCGAAGGCGGCGGTGCGGAAGACCCCGGCGCCCGGCCGGGAGACCACCAGGCCCTCCGCCGCCAGCACGGCGATCGCCCGGGAGACCGTCACCGGGCTGACCTGGTGGCGCTCCATCAGGACCCGGCTGGACGGCAGCTTCCGCCCCTCCGGGTAGCGCTCGACTTCCCGGCGCAGACTGTCGGCGAGATCGGTCACGCTGCTACGCTCGTTCATGACGGCACAAGATAGCGCTACCCGCCCGATGGCGATAGCACCGCAGGGCTCGGCGGTCCCCGGTGGCTCCGGCACCGCCCTGGCGGCACTCGGTGTCCTTTCCTTCTCCTTCAGCTTCCCCGCGACCTCCTGGGCGCTGGCCGGCTTCGGTCCGTGGACGGCGACGGGGCTGCGCGGGGCCCTGGCCGGCGTGCTCGCCGCGCTCTGCCTGGCGGCCGCCCGCGTCCCGCTGCCCGCACGGCGGCACTGGCCCGGGCTGCTGGTGGTCTCGGCCGGCTGCGTGCTGGGCTTCCCGCTGCTGACCACGCTGGCGCTGCGGGCCTCCTCCACCGCGCACTCGGCGGTCGTCATCGGTGTGCTGCCGCTCGCCACCGCCGCCGTCGCGGCCCTGCGCACCGGCGGACGCCCGTCCCGGACCTTCTGGTGCGCGGCGCTCGCCGGAGCGGCGGCCGTGCTCGCCTTCACCCTGCTGCAGAGCCACGGGCGGCCGACCACCGCGGACCTCTACCTGTTCGCCGCGCTGCTGGTCTGCGCGGCCGGGTACGCGGAGGGCGGGCGGATCGCGCGCGAGCTGCCGGGGTGGCAGGTGATCGCCTGGGCGGTGGTCGCGGCGCTGCCGGTCACCGTGGCGACCACCGGGCTGGCGCTGCCGGCCGAGGCGGCGCACCCCGGGGTGAAGGCGCTGGCCGGGCTGGCCTACACGGCGGCGGTCTCGCAGTTCGGCGGCTTCGTGCTCTGGTACCGGGGGATGGCGGCGATCGGGGTGCCGAGGGCCAGTCAGCTCCAGCTCGCCCAGCCGCTGCTGACGCTGGTCTGGGCGGTGCTGCTGCTGGACGAGGACCTTCCGGCGGCGGCGCCGGTCACCGCGGTGGTGGTGCTGGTCTGCATCGCGGTCACCCAGCGCGCCCGTACCTGAGCCGCCGTGCCCGGGCCGGGAGCGCCGCCGCGCCCGTACCGCCTCGCCTGAGCCGCCGTGCCCGGGCCGGGAGCGCCGCCGCGCCCGTACCGGCACGGGGTCGGTACGGGCGCGGCGGTCGCCACGGTGGCTGGTCAGGACACCGCGTCGTCCGGGCGGTAGACGCAGAGCGCCCAGATGATGAAGACATCCAGGGCGATCACCACGATCGACCAGAGCGGGAAGTACGGCAGGTCCAGGAAGTTCTCGAGGGCGCTCACCGCGGTCAGGAAGACACCGGTGTACCGGGCCCAGGCGGCGCCCATGAGGACGAAGGCACCGACCACCGCGACCAGCGCGCCGACGATGATGTGGATCCACCCCCACCCGGTGAGGTCGAAGCGGAAGACGTAGCGCGGGGTCGTGACGAAGATGTCGTCGTCGGCGACCGCCATGATGCCCCGCACGACCTCCATGAAGCCGTTGAGGAGCATCAGCACACCCGCGAACATCACCAGGCCGGGGGCCCAGTCGCTGAACCGGTTGACCGATCTCGGTGGTGGCGGCGCCCCGGTGCCGGAACGCCAGGGCGGGGGCTGGTCGGGAGTGGGCGACGAGGTGCTCATGGACTCCTCCTGGGCCGTAGGCCGGGGCCGTCGGCGGAATCCGGGCGGAACCGGGCCGACGGCCGAACAGGCGTACGGAAAGGGGTGGTGCGGACTTCGACCGTCCGCCCGGGCCGGGCGCCGGGCAACCGGACCGCGCCTGTTCGGGTGACGCGCCCCGCGCGCCCCCCGACGGGCCCGGACGGCTGCTGGTAGTGGTTGTCCGACTGCTGTCCGGGCCCGGGCCGGCCGCCCCGGCGGTCCCGTCCGCGGCCCGCCCCCGAGCACGGAAGGCGCCTGCGTGACTCTTCTGCCGAAGGACGTCGTGGAGCAGGCCCCGCATCCGTCGCGCACGCCGCGGCTGGACCGCCGACGGGCGGCCGCGCGCAGGCGGCGCGGCCGGGCCCTGGTGGGCTGGCTGACCACCACCGACCACAAGCGGATCGGGACCCTCTACATCACCACCGCGTTCCTGTTCTTCCTGGTCGGCGGGCTGATGGCGATGCTGATGCGGATCGAGCTGGCCCGGCCGGGGCTGCAACTGCTCTCCAACGAGGAGTTCAACCAGCTCTTCACCATGCACGGCACGATCATGCTGCTGATGTTCGCGACCCCGCTGTTCGCCGGCTTCGCCAACTGGATCATGCCGTTGCAGATCGGCGCGCCCGACGTGGCCTTCCCCCGGCTGAACGCGCTCGCCTACTGGCTCTACCTGTTCGGCTCGCTGATCGCGCTCTACGGCTTCGTCACCCCCGACGGCGCGGCCGACTTCGGCTGGTTCGCCTACGCGCCGCTGAACAGCGCCGAGCACAGCCCGGGACTCGGCGCGGACCTGTGGATCATGGGCCTGGCCCTTTCCGGCTTCGGGACCATCATGGGCTCGGTCAACTTCATCACCACGATCGTCTGCTTCCGCGCCCCCGGGATGACGATGTTCCGGATGCCGATCTTCGTCTGGAACATCCTGCTCACCGCCGTCCTGGTGCTCTTCGCCTTCCCGGTGCTGGCGGCGGCGCTGCTCTGCCTGGAGTCGGACCGCAAGTTCGGCTCGCACGTCTTCGACGCGGCCAACGGCGGCGCGATGCTCTGGCAGCACCTCTTCTGGTTCTTCGGCCACCCGGAGGTGTACATCATCGCGTTGCCGTTCTTCGGCATCGTCACCGAGATCATCCCGGTCTTCAGCCGGAAGCCGGTCTTCGGATACTCCGGCCTGATCGCCGCCACCGTCGCCATCACCGGCCTGTCGATCACGGTCTGGGCGCACCACATGTTCGTCACCGGCCAGGTGCTGCTGCCGCTCTTCTCGATCATGACGATGCTGATCGCGGTGCCGACCGGGGTGAAGTTCTTCAACTGGATCGGCACCATGTGGCAGGGCTCGCTGAGCTTCGAGACGCCGATGCTGTGGACGGTCGGCTTCCTGGTGACCTTCCTCTTCGGCGGGCTGACGGGCGTGCTGCTGGCGGCGCCGCCGATCGACTTCCACGTCTCCGACTCGTACTTCGTGGTCGCCCACTTCCACTACGTGGTCTTCGGCACGGTCGTCTTCGCGATGTTCGCCGGCTTCCACTTCTGGTGGCCCAAGTTCACCGGGCGGATGCTGGACGAGCGGCTCGGCCGGATCCACTTCTGGACGCTCTTCGTCGGGTTCCACGCCACCTTCCTGGTGCAGCACTGGCTCGGCGCCGAGGGCATGCCGCGCCGCTACGCCGACTACCTGGCCTCGGACGGCTTCACCACGCTGAACACCGTCTCCAGCATCGGCTCCTTCCTGCTCGGCATCTCCACCCTGCCGTTCCTCTACAACGTCTGGCACACCGCGCGGTACGGCCGCAAGGTCGGCGAGGACGACCCGTGGGGCTACGGGCGGTCGCTGGAGTGGGCCACCTCCTGCCCGCCGCCGCGGCACAACTTCGTCACCCTGCCCCGGATCCGCTCGGAGTCCCCGGCGTTCGACCTGCACCACCCCGAGATCGCCGAGCTGGACCGGCGGCAGAACGCCCGCGAGCCGCTGGGCTGAGCGGGCCGGCGGCCGGCCGGGCCGTGGGCGGCCGCTCGTTAGGATGGGAACGCGCCCCGCCGGCTGCGGGGCGCGGCATCCGGAGGGAGTGGCCGTCATGGCAGAGGAGAGGCACGCCCCCGCGGCCGGGGATCCACGGGCCCGGCGGCGCGGCCAGGGCGAGCTGGAGGCCCAGGTCCTGGCGGTGCTCCAGCGGGCGCCCGGACCGGCCACCGCGGTCTGGGTGCAGGAGCGGCTGGACGGCGGCCTGGCGTACACCACCGTGATGACCATCCTGTCCCGGCTGCACGCCAAGAAGGCCGTCTCACGAACCCGTTCGGGCCGTTCCTACCTCTGGCAGGCGTCCTCCGACGCGGCCGGGCTGGCCGCGCTGCGGATGCGCCGGATGCTCGACGGCGAGCCGGACCGGGACGCCGTACTGGCCAGCTTCGTCACCGCGCTGCTCCCGCACGACGAGGAGTTGCTGCGGACGCTGCTGGACAGCGCCGGTGCCGATCCGGCAGTGGCCGACCACGAGAGCTGAACCGTGGGCGTCTTCGTCTTCCTCCCGCTCATCCTGCCGCTGACGGCGGTTCCGATCGCCCGGCTCACCGAGCAGCACCTGCATCCGCGCGGGGCCTCCCGGCTGCTGACCGCGATCAGTGCGGTGATGGCGCTGTGCAGCGCCGTCTGCCTCGGCCTGACCGGGGTGGTGGGCACCGCCCAGCTCCCGGGCAACCCGCTGCCGGACAGCTGGTCCGACCCGGAGGTGCGGGCGGCGCTGCCGTACCACGAGACGGTCGGGACGGCGGCGATCTGCGTGCTGGTGGTGGTGGCCGGGGCCTGTCTGCGCACGGTGCTGCGGCACCTGCGGATCCGGGCCCGGGCGCGCCGGGCGCTCGGCCGCGACCCCGGCGTCGCGGCCGGGTACGGGTTCGCCGCGGCGACCGGGGGCGCCTTCGCGGACGATCTCGCGGTGCTGCCGGACGACCGGCCGTACGCGTACGCGCTGCCCGGCTCGCCGGGGCGGGTGGTGGTCTCCACCGGGATGCTGGCCGGGCTGGCGGCCGACGAGCGCGAGGCGCTGCTCGCGCACGAGCGGGCGCACCTGGAGCACCGGCACCACCGCTATCTGCTGATCACCCAACTCGCGGGCTGCGTCAACCCGTTCCTGCGGCCCCTGCAGCAGGCGGTGGCGTACAGCGCGGAGCGGTGGGCGGACGAGGAGTCGGCCCAGGCGGTCGGCGACCGGCGGATCACGGCCCGGGCGGTGGCCCGGGCGGCACTGGTCTCGCACCGGGCGCCCGCTCCCGGGTTCGCCGCCTTCGCCGCGCCGGGGGCCGTGCCCGGCCCGGTGCCGCGGCGGGTGGCCGCGCTGCTCGGCCCGGTGCCGTCCTCGCGGAACTGGCCGCCGGCGCACACCCGGGCGGGCCTCGCGGCCATGGTGGCGGCGATCGGGACGGCGGCGTCGGCGCTCTGCGCGCTCAACGCGGCGGTGGCGCTGCTGCTGGTCCTGAAGGCCGTCACCCCGCTGTAGAGCGCACCCGCCCGCGCACCCGCCGGAGCGGCCGGCGGGCGTAGACACGCCCGCCGGCGGGCATGGCACGTCATAGGGGTCGACCGTCCGTCGTGAGAGGGTGCCCACCATGAAGGTGATCGAATTCGTCCTGAACGCCATCTGGTTGATCTTCTGCGGCATCTGGATGGCGCTCGGCTATCTCATCGCCGGCATCATCTGTTGCGTCCTCATCGTCACGATCCCTTTCGGCATCGCGGCCTTTCGGATCGCCGGCTTCGTGATCTGGCCGTTCGGGCGCACGACGGTGGAGAAGCCGGACGCCGGGGCGCCGTCCTGCGTCGGCAACGTGATCTGGCTGGTGTTCGCGGGGTGGTGGCTGGCGCTGGCTCACATCGCGACCAGCATCCCGCTGTTCATCTCGATCATCGGGATCCCGTTCGGCTGGGCCAACCTGAAGATGATCCCGATCTCGCTGATGCCGCTGGGGCGCGAGGTCGTGTCGACGGACGAGCGGTTCGGCGGGCGCTGAACCGCCACGGGGCCGGCCTCCCGGCCCGGCTCGGCCTCGGCGGCGGAGCCGGCGCGCTGCCGGTGATCCGGCCGGCGCCGAGCAGCCGGGCGAGCCGTGATCACCGGAGGGAGGGCGGTGGGCCGCCGGGCCGGTGCGGCTGCTCCAGAGCCTCCCGCAGCAGCCGGAACTCCTGCGCCAGCCCGTCCAGGGTGTAGTGGGCGTTGAGCCCGCTCGGGTTGGGCAGCACCCAGACCTCGGTCTCCCCGAGGTCCTCGGGCTGGCGGCCCACCGCCGCCGTCCGCCGCCCGAAGGCCGTCCGGTAGGCGCCGATGCCGAGCACGGCCAGGGCCCGCGGGCGCAGCGACCGGACGCGGTCGGCGAGTGCGGCGCCGCCCTCGCGCAGTTCGTCGGCGGTGAGTTCGTCCGCCTTGGCGGTGGCGCGCGGGGCGACGTTGGTGATGCCGAGGCCGAGGTCGAGCAGTTCGCGCTGCTCGTCCGGGCGGAACAGGCGCGGGGTGAAGCCGGAGCGGTACAGGGCGGGCCAGAACCGGTTGCCCGGCCGGGCGAAGTGATGGCCGGTGGCGCCGGACCAGAGGCCGGGGTTGATGCCGCAGAACAGCACCCGCAGCCCGGGGGCGAGGACGTCCTCGATGGTGCTGTCGCGGGCGGCGAGCAGCTGGTCCGGGGTGGGTTTCATGGGCTTCTCGGTCACCCGCCCAGTCTGCCGGTGGCGGCCGCCGACCCGCTGCCGGGGGTGGCGGGCCGTCCTCCGTCGCCACCTTCGGTCCGGGGCGGCCGGAGCGGTCCGGCTACCCGGGCGAGGTGGCCGCCAGCAGCCTGGTCCGGCGGCGCTCGCGCAGCCACCGCACGCCGTGGACGACCGCCGCGGCGTACGCCCAGCCAGCGAAGACGTCGACGATGAAGTGCTCCGCCCCGTAGACCAGGGTGAACGCCATCGCGAGCGGGTACGCGACCAGCAGCACCCGGAGCCACCGCGAGGCCGTCGGCCAGAAGAAGAACAGCAGCATCGCCGGGTAGGCGGAGTGCAGCGAGGGCATCGCGGCGACGTCGTTGGCGAACCGGCTGCCGTTCTCGAAGACCGAGCCGGCCCGCGGCAGCCCGCTCTGGGTCAGCACGTCCGACACCACCCGGGTGAGCGCCGGCATGTGGCCCTCCTGCGCGGTGAGCCACGGCGGGTCGGCCGGAAAGAGGATGTACGTCGCGAAGCCGGCGAAGGTCAGCGCGAGGTAGCAGGTGAGCAGGTGCCGGAACCGGTCGTGGCGGCGCCGCCAGAGCACGGCCAGCACCACGAAGATCATGAAGAAGTGCGACATGTAGACGGTGACCGCCGCGTAGTCGTACCAGTGCGGCGAACCGGGGGTGTAGAGCCCGTACTGCAGTCGGACCGTCAGGGTCTCACCGAAGCCGAGCAGTTCGTCCGCGCGCAGCTGCGGCCGCCAGTGCGGGGCCCACGGTGTGTGGGCGCCGTACCCGCGCAGCAGCGAGTACGCCCAGACGACGGCCATCACCGGCACCCAGTCGCGCAGCACCAGCAGGAAGCCGCGCGGCCCGTGGCCGCTGTGCACGGCGGCGGCCAGCAGGGCGCCGATCAGCCAGCAGAAGACCACGTCGTTGGAGTACGGCAGGCCGTACGTGCGCACGTACCAGAGCAGGGCGACGAGGTAGAGCGGCCACGCCAGCAGCCGGAACCGGGCCAGTGCGCTGGCGCGCGCACCGGGCAGCGGCCGGGTCACCGGACGCAGCCGCCCGGCGCTCGCGGGTGGGAGCGGCGCCGGGCGGAGCAGTTTGGTCATGCCAGCCGAAGCTAGCAAGGCATTCTTGGAGAACTCTTCACGCGAACGGCTTGTCGTCCAGCAAAGACTCAGAAAGACACCGGACAGCGCAGCCCGGCCGCCCGGTTAGGAGACGCTGCCCAACTCGTGGGGCGTGTTGTTGAACCGCCGCCCGCCCTGCTCGGTCACCGTCACGATGTCCTCGATCCGCACCCCGAACCGGCCGGGCAGGTAGACACCGGGCTCGATCGAGAAGCACATCCCGGGGACGAGCGGCTGCTCCTCGCCCTCGACCAGGTACGGCGGCTCGTGCGTGGTGATGCCGATGCCGTGGCCGGTGCGGTGGATGAAGTACTCGCCGTACCCGGCCTCGGTGATCACCCGGCGGGCGATCCGGTCGATCTCCTGGCAGGTCACCCCGGGCCGGACGGCCTCGAACGCGGTCTGCTGCGCCTGCCGGACGACGTCGTGCACCGTCCGCACCTCGGCCGGGACGTCGGTGCCCACGTGCACGGTCCGGGTGGTGTCGGAGCCGTAGCCGTCCTTGAGGCCGCCGAAGTCCAGGACGACGGTGTCACCGGCCCGGATGACCCGGTCGCCCGCCTCGTGGTGCGGGTTGGCGCCGTTGGGGCCGGAGCCGACCACGGTGAAGTCGACCTGGCTGTGCCCGTACTGGATGAGCAGGGCGCTGAGGTCGGCGGCCACGTCGGTCTCCCGCCGACCGGCGAACCGCACCTCCAGGATGCCCCGGTAGGCGGCGTCCGCGGCGCCCCCGGCCGCGGCCAGGCGCTCCAGCTCGTCGGTGTCCTTGACCGCGCGGAGCATCGGCAGCGCCTCGGTGAGCGAGGTCCAGGCGGTGCCCGGCAGGGCACTCTGGAGACCGAGCAGGTGCATGGCCCAGGCGTTGTCCGAGACGCCGTAGCGGCCGGCCGGGTCGAGCAGCGGGGCGGCGGTGGCGTACGGGCTCTCACCGTTGCTCCAGTCGAGCAGTCGCAGGCCGGGGGCACCGGTGGCCCGTTCGGCGTCGGGGCGCTCCAACTTGGGGACGATCAGGGCGGGTTCGTTGCCGTCGGTGAGGAGCAGCGCGGTCAGCCGCTCGGTGATCGCGGTCGGCTGGTAGCCACAGAGGTAGACCAGGTCGGGGCCGGGGGCGACGACCAGGCCGCTGAGCCCGGCGGCGGCCGCGTCGGCGGTGGCCCGGGCCATCCGGGCGGTGTAGTCCTCGGTGGTGAACGGTCGTGGCATGAGGGTTCCTCTCTGCGTCTGTCCCGTACCGGAATCGGTCCCGGACCGGCGGCCGTCCGGGTGGGGCCGGCCGCCGGGCGCGGGCTGCTGTCGCGTGCACCGAACTCCATCACGTCCGGGCGGAGTCGGCGTAGTGCCGGAGGAACAACGCCTCGACGTTGGCCATGTGCTCGATCTCGCCGGGATCGACGCTCTCGTCGGGCGCGTGGATCAGGCAGCGTGGTTCCTCGACGCCCATCAGGATGATCTCCGCGTCCCGGAAGGTGCGGGCGAACACGTTGCAGAGCGGGATCGAGCCGCCCTGGCCGAGGAAGGAGATCGGCTTGCCGTAGACCTCCTGCATGGCCCTGTCGAGTGCCGCGTACGCCGGCCCGCCGGTGGAGGCCCGGAACGGCGAGCCGGCGCTCTCCGGCTCGACGCTGACCTGCGCGCCCCACGGCACGGCGGCCTTCAGGTGTGCGGTGAGCGCGTCCTGGGCGGCCCGCGCGTCGGTGCCGGGCGGCACCCGCAGGCTGACCCGGGCGCGGGCGGTGGCCGGGATGGCGGCGGCCGAGCCGACCACCGGAGGGCAGTCGATGCCGAGCACGGTGACGGCGGGCCGGGCCCACAGCCGGTCGGCGACGGTGCCCGACCCGGTCAGTCCGACGCCCTCCCGCACCCCGGCGTCGGCGCGGAACTGCTGCTCGTCGTAGCCGACGCCGCTCCAGCTGCCGGTGCAGTCCAGCCCCTCGATCCGGGTGCCCCCGTGCGTGTCGCGCAGCGAGTCGAGGGCGCGGATCAGCGCGGCCAGGGCGTCCGGGGCGGGGCCGCCGAACATGCCGGAGTGCAGGTCGCCGGCGAGGGTCGAGACGGTGACCACCACGTTGGTGACCCCGCGCAGGGAGATGGTGGCGGTGGGCACGCCGACGGCGGCGTTCCCGGTGTCGCAGATCAGCAGCGCGTTGGCGTGCAACTCGCCCGCGTGCGGGGGCACGTACGCCTCCAGGCCGCCGGTGCCCTGCTCCTCCGAGCCCTCGGCGACGAACTTGATGCCGACCGGGACGTCGTCGCCGAGCGCGCGCAGCGCGGTGAGGTGCATGACGATGTTGCCCTTGCAGTCGGCGGCGCCGCGTCCGTACCAACGGCCGTCGCGCTCGGTGAGCTCGAACGGCGGGGAGGTCCAGGCGGCGTCGTCGAGCGGGGGCTGGACGTCGTAGTGGCAGTAGAGCAGGACGGTCGGCGCGCCGGGCGGGGGCGGGCGGTGGCCGATCACGGCGTGGCTGCCGTCCGGCGTCTCCTCCAGGTGGACGTCGCGCAGGCCGGCCTGGGTGAAGGCGGCGGCGACCCACTCGGCGGCCTCGCGGCACCTCTCCGGCGGGTACTGGCGGGGGTCGGCGACGGACGGGATGGCGACCAGCTCGGCCAGGTCGGCCTTGGCCCGGGGCATCAGGGCGGCGATCCGGCGGGCGAGTTCGTCGGTCATGGGTACGACTCCTGGGCGATCGGTCGTTCGGCTGGGGTCGACGGGCGGGGCCCTGGGGTGAGGGCGGGGCGGGGCCGGGGCCCGAGGGCTGAGACTGAGGTCTGAGGGTCGGACGGGGAGTCAGTTCCGGACGGTGTCGTGGAGCTTGAGGTCGTCGATCTTCTCCTTGATCTCCGCCAGCTTGTCCGGGCAGTACACCGAGAGCACGATCGTCTCCGCGAGCACCACCTCGCGGTCGGAGAGCACCGGCCGCTGCCCGGGGCCGCCCGCGCCGTTGGACATGCCGTACTTCCACTGCGCCTGGGTCAGCGCGTTCGCCGGGTCCTCGCAGACGGCGCCGCCGTCCTCGCCCAGGGTGTGCACGATCTGGCTCTGGCCGGGCACCGGGTAACCGGCCGCCCCCAGGGCCTGGGAGAGCTGTTCGGCCTTGTCGTTGGCCTTGTTGGTGGTGTGCAGCTGGGAGTACGTCAGCAGGCCGGTGATCAGCATCCCGACCAGCAGGACGATCGCACCCAGGTAGATCCAGCGATGGCGGGAGGCCATCATCGTGCCGGTCATCGCGCACCTCCGGTGGCGCGGCGCTGCTCCTCGGCCTCCTGCGCGGCCAGTTCGGCCCGGGCGTCGGGGGAGCGCCAGGAGGGCTTGCGCAGTCGCAGGAACAGGTAGGGGATCACCAGCCCGAGCAGGACCAGGCCGCCGCCGACGATCGCGACGTACGACCAGACGCTGCCGCTGCCGAACTGCGAGGACGGTACGAACCCGATCGCCATCGCGGCCGCCGAGGACAGCAGGCCGGTCACGCAGACCAGGACCAGCGCCGGGGCGCGGTAGCCGCGCGGGTGGTCCGGCTGGGTGCGGCGCAGCCGGATCGCGGCGGCGAACATCAGCAGGTAGACGATCAGGTAGACCTGCGTGGTGATCACCGAGAAGATCCAGTAGGCGCTGGAGACGTTCGGGATCAGCGCGTACGCGAGGGCGATGACCGTGGTGACCACACCCTGGGTGACCAGCAGGTTCTGCTGGATTCCCTCCTTGTTCAGCCGCTGCAGGAACGGCGGCAGGTAGCCCTCTTGGCGGGAGATCATCAGCAGGCCCTTGGAGGGCCCGGCCAGCCAGGTCAGCATGCCGCCGAGGGCGGCGGCGACCAGCGCCACCGCGATCACCGGGGTGAGCCACCCGATGTGGAAGTACTGGAAGAAGGCGTCGAAGGCCTGCATCACGCCGGCCGTCAGGCTCAGCTCGCTGGACGGCACCACCCAACTGATCGCCAGCGCGGGCAGGATGAAGATCAGCAGGACCATCCCGGAGGCCGTGAACATCGACCGCGGGAACTCGCGGGCCGGATTGCGGAGCGAGGAGACGTGCACCGCGTTCATCTCCATGCCGGAGTAGCTGAGGAAGTTGTTGACGATCAGCACCAGGCTGGCCAGGCCGGTCCACTCCGGGAAGAGGTGCGCGGCGTTCATCGGTGCGGCCGAGGTGTTGCCCTGGCCGAGGAAGACCATGCCGAGCACCACCAGCAGCGTGCCCGGGATCAGGGTGCCGATGACCAGGCCCCAGGAGGAGAGGCCGGCCACGGCCTTCGTCCCGCGCGAGGAGACCCAGACGCCGGTCCAGTACAGCACCATGATCACTACGGCGGTGTACGGGCCGTTGCTGGCCAGTGCGGGGTTGACCACGTACGCGATGGTCGAGGCCACGTAGGCGAGCAGGGACGGGTAGTAGAAGATCGTCATCGCGAACTGGCACCAGACGGCGAGGAAGCCGAGCGGCTTCGACAGGCCCTCCGACACCCAGCGGTAGACGCCGCCCTCCCAGCCGGAGGCCAGCTCGGCGGAGACCAGCGCGGTCGGGAGCAGGAAGACGATCGCGGGGACGAGATAGAGGAAGACGCAGGCCAGGCCGTAGACCGCCATGGTCGGGGCGGCCCGGAGGCTGGCCACCGAGCTGGTCGTCATCAGTGCCAGGGTCACCCAGGACATCCGCGGTGCACTGGCCAGCCGGGCGGCCACCGCGCCGCCGCTCCGGCCGGTGGCGCTCGGACCGGGGGCGCTCTGACCGGTGGTGCTCGGGCCCGGGCTGCCCCGGCCGGGCGACGGTGCCTCCATGGAACTCATGAGTCCTCCTCGGACGCGGCCCCGGTGCGTTCGCTCCGGGAGAGCCCCGGCAGGCGGGCCGTACCCGGCCAGTTCACCCGGTTGCCGGGGGCGTCGCATGCGGCGTGCACCCGCACGGGTGATCGACTGACAGGTGTGCGTGGTGGAGGTTCGGCGCGCGCGGTGGCCGGGGCGCTCGGAGGTCCGTCCAGGGGCGCCCGAACCCGGAGCGACGCCGTCCGGCCGGTACCCGTCCGGGTACGGAATGGTAAATGCCGGGCGGAGTGTCAGTGCCGTGGTTCAGGATGACTGAATGTCGTACGAACTTCAGGCGCTGATCGGTTCGGCGGAGCTGCTCGCGGTGGCCGCCGCCGAAGTCCCGGCCGCCCATGTCAGTCCGCTGGCCCAGGGGTTGGCCCTGATACCGGCCACCCCCGCCTTCCTGTCCGCGCTCCAGTTCGGCCGCGGTGAACCGGGGTTCGGTGGCGAGTCCGGCTTCGACTGGTTCCCGGACGGCCTCGAACGCCGGCTCGCCGCCTGGTCCAAGGCCGGCCCGATCGCCTGCGTCGAGGCCGACTACTTCGGTGGCAGCGGCACCCAGCGCGCCGCCGTCTGGGCCGACGGCCGGCTCGACCTGGGCCCGCTCGTCAGCGGCGAGTTCGAGCCCAGCCCGCCCGAGGGCAGCCCGATCTCCCGCGCCCTGCGGCGAATCGGCGCCCGCGTCGTGGACGCCCGCCACCACGACGAGTTCGAGGCGGTCGGCCTGCCGGCCCATCGCAGCACCGAGCGCTGGGCTGCCCCCGACGGGGCGTGAACCGTTCGGCGCAGGTGCGGTGGCTGGGTCAACTGGCGTGCCCCAGCGTGTGAATCAGGCATTTGCCTGATTCACATCGAGAGGAAGCATCACCCATGCGTCCCCCCTGGATAGCCGCCGCGCTGACCGCAGCCATCGTGCTGACCCCGGTCGCCACGGCATCCGCCACCGCCGCCGGCAACGAAGCCGCGGCCCCCCGAACGTCCCCCTTCGCCGTCACCGTCCCGGCCCTGCCGGCCCTCCCGGTGGCCGTCGCCGTCCCGGCCGTCCCCGCGCGCCCGGTGGCCGTCGCCGTCCCGGCCGTCCCCGCGCGCCCGGCCGACGCGCCGCTGCCCGTGACGGTTCCCCCGGCCGGTGCGCCGGTGTCCGGCCTCCCGGCCCTGCCGGCCGCCCCGGACCTGTCCGCCGCCCCCGACCCGGGACTGGTCCTCGGGACGGTCGGCGACCTCGTCGGCACGGTCACCGGGCTGGTCTCGTCGCTGACGTCGTCCCTCCCCGATCTCGGCGCCGTCCAGCAACTGGTCGCCTCGCTGCAGGCCCTGCTGCAGGGTCTGCTCGGCCACCTGCCGACGCCGCCGGTGACCGTCCCGGACCCGCCGGGCGTCCCCGGCGCCTCCACACCGGCGCGGTCGGATCAGCTCGCCGCGCTCAAGGCGCAGGGCCAGTCCCTGGCCGACGCCGCGGCCCGCCTGGCAGCCCTCCACCCGCACCCCGCCGCCGGCTGACCCGGTCGACGGCAGAGGCCCTCGGTCCCGAACCCGGGACCGGGGGCCTCGCCGCGTACGCCCCGCAGGGTCAGCGGTAGTTGACGTACTGGATCGCGAAGTCGAGGTCCTTGTCCTTGAGCAGCGCCTGGACGGTCTGCAGGTCGTCACGGCTCTTCGAGCTCACGCGGAGCTCGTCGCCCTGGACCTGGGCCTTCACGCCCTTCGGGCCCTCGTCGCGGATGATCTTCGCGACCTTCTTGGCATCGTCCTGGGAGATGCCCTCCTTCACGTCCGCGAAGATCTTGTACTCCTTGCCGGACAGCTGCGGGTCCTTGGCGTCCAGCGCCTTCAGCGACAAGCCACGCTTGATGAACTTGCTCTGCAGCACGTCCAGAATGGCCTTCACCCGCTCCTCGCCGCTGGCCTTCATCTCGATCGTTTCGCCGGAGCGGCTGATCTCGGCGCCGACGTTCTTGAAGTCGAAGCGGGTGGCGATCTCACGCGAGGTCTGGTTGATCGCGTTGTCGACCTCCTGCCACTCGACCTTCGAGACGATGTCGAAACTGGAGTCGGCCATGGGTGTTGGTCTCCTTGATGCTCTGGCTTCACTGACACGGACCGTCCCACCGGACGCCCGCTGCCCCAGCCTATCCAGCACCGCCCCGCCCCCGCCCCCGACAGTCACGCCACATCCCTTGATCATCACGTGACCAATCGGGTGGCGAACCACCCCCCGGCATCGGGTATTGTTTACGGAGTCGAACGGGGCAAGCCCCGCGAGACACCAATCCTGGCTGGTTGCCCGAGCGGCCAAAGGGAGCAGACTGTAAATCTGCCGCGCAAGCTACGCAGGTTCGAACCCTGCACCAGCCACTGGATTACCAGACCGGCCCTGATCAGCGGAAACGCCGATCAGGGCCGGTTTTGTCGTGTCCGCAGCCGGGCCGCCCGGGGGCGGCCCGGCTCACGGGCCCGCGAGGAGGAGAACCGTGGCGGCGGGGGTGTCGGGGGCGGTGTGGGTGGGGGTGGGGTGGGACGGGGGGAGCGGCGGGGGCGGGGTGGGGGTGATCCAGATGGAGCGGATGCCGGTGGCGTGGGCGCCCAGGAGATCGGTGGCGGGGTTGTTGCCGACCATCCAGGTGTCGGGGGTGAGGGTGCGGCCGAGGCGGGCGGCGGCCAGTCGGAAGATCTCGGGGGCGGGCTTGCGGGCGCCGGCCTCCTGGGAGACGCAGACGGTGTCGACGGCGGGGAGCAGGCCGGTCCGGGCGAGCTTGGCGCGCTGGATGTCGGTGCAGCCGTTGGTGACGACGCCGATCGTCCAGCCGGCCTCGCGCAGGGCGGCGAGGGCGGCGGGGACGCCGGGGATCGCGTGGGTGCGGGCGGCCTCGGCGGCGACGTGTTCCTCCCAGAGGGTCTCGCCGGAATGCGGGAGGTCGTAGCGGGCGGCGATCCGGGCGAAGCCGGCGGGGGACCGGTCGGCCCGGACGAGGGTGAAGACGGTGGGGGCGGCGTCGAGGGGGAGGCCGTGGGTGGCGCAGAAGCCGGGCGTCCAGGCGTCCGGGCCGCCGTCGCGTTCGACCAGGGTGTGATCGAGGTCGATGAGGAGGAGGGGGCCGGTGGCGGCGAGGCGGCTCGTGAGCGGAGCGTGCTGGTTCATGTTCGGAGCGTAGCCCGGCTGATGGATCGGCATTATTGCGCATTACTTGCAATTGCCTGATGCAGGCAGCAAAGTGTTCTGCACGGGGTGGGGCGGGTCGCTCAGCCTCCCTGTCGAGTGGTCCCGGACGCGCCCAGGTGCGCCGGGAGTCCTCCGTCCGAGCTGATCGTCTTCCCAACCGGCGCCCGCCGGGACACCGGCCCGCCCGCCCCGTCCATCCCCCCGGCCCACCCTCCGATCCCTCCGTCCACCCTGCCCGTCCGCCGTTCCCGGCGGCCACCGTGGGCGAGGCCGGGTCGGACGTGGCGCAGCCGGTGGATTCTGCGGTTTATGCCGCAAATGTCCCATCCGATCGTCATATCTTGACGATGTCTTAACGGGCCTCGTCAGTGCCCCCGAAACTCCCCCCGGGCGCCCGGCCACGCGTCGGCCATAGCGGCTTCACCTGCGGGAACACCCCTCCCAATGGGCGCGTCGGGCGCTCGTGACACTCCGCCCGGGCCCATTGCCGGCTCGTCCCAGGCCCTTACGCTCGCCCATGTGTTCAACGTGCCCCAGGCGCTCAAGCGCCTAGTGATCGGCAGAGCCATGCGCAGCGAGGAGCTGGGCGAGACGCTGCTTCCCAAGCGGCTGGCGCTACCGATCTTCGCTTCCGACCCGCTCTCCTCGGTCGCCTACGCGACCCAGGAGATCCTGCTGGTGCTCACCGTCGGTGGTACCGCCTTCCTGTACCTGACCCCGTGGGTCGCGGCCGGCGTGGTCGCGCTGATGGCGGTCGTGGTGATGTCGTACCGCCAGGTCGTGCACGCCTACCCGAGCGGCGGCGGCTCGTACGAGGTGGTGTCCCGCAACCTGGGCGCCAACTCGGGCCTGGTGGTGGCGGCCTCGCTGCTGGTCGACTACGTGATGACGGTCGCGGTGTCGGTGGCTTCGGGCGTCGACAACATCATCTCGGCGCTGCCCTCGCTGGCCGACCACCGGGTCGAGCTGGCGGTCGCCTTCGTCGTGCTGCTCGCGGCGATGAACCTGCGCGGGGTGCGGGAGTCCGGCAAGGCCTTCGCCGCGCCGACGTACCTGTTCATCGGCGGCATGCTGCTGATGGTGGTCACCGGCCTGATCAAGGCGGCCTTCGGGGACACCCCGGTGGCGGCCAGTGCCTCGTACGGGATCCTGCCGGTGGACGGAAAGGACAGCCTGGCCGGGCTCGGACTGCTGATGCTCGGGCTGCGGGCGTTCGCCTCCGGCTGCACGGCGCTGACCGGCGTGGAGGCGATCTCCAACGGCGTACCCGCCTTCCGGGCGCCCAAGTCGAAGAACGCCGCCGCGACGATGGCCGTGATGGGCACCACGGCCGTGGTCATGTTCGTCGGCATCACCGCGCTGGCACTGATGTCCAAGGTCCACATCACCGACGACGCCTGCGCGCTGACCGGCTTCCCCGGGGACTGCCACACCGCGCCGCAGCAGACCGTGATCGCCCAGCTGGCGGCCGCGATCTTCGGCGGCGACCAGAGCATCCTCTTCTACTTCATCCAGGCCGTCACCGCGCTGGTGCTGATCCTGGCGGCCAACACCGCCTTCAACGGCTTCCCGCTGCTGGCCTCGATCCTGGCCGAGCACCGCTACCTGCCCCGGCAGATGCACACCCGCGGCGACCGTCTCGCCTTCTCCAACGGCATCATCGCGCTCGCGGTGGTGGCCGGCGGGCTGATCTGGCTGTACGACGCGGACGTCACCAGCCTGATCCACCTCTACATCCTGGGCGTCTTCACCTCCTTCACGCTCTCCCAGATCGGCATGGTGAAGCACTGGAACCGCGTGCTGCGCACCGAGACCGACCCGGCCGTGCGCGGCTCGGCCCAGCGGTCGCGGGTGATCAACGCCTTCGGCGCGGTCACCACGGCGCTGGTGCTGGTCATCGTGCTGCTCACCAAGTTCACCCAGGGCGCCTGGCTGGCCGTGGTCGCGGCGATCGTGCTCTGGGTGATGATGCGGGGCATCCGCCGGCATTACGACAGCGTCGCCGAGGAGCTGGCGGTGGACGACCCGGACGCGGACTCGGTGCGGCCCTCCAAGGTGCACGGGATCGTCCTGGTCTCCAAGGTGCACAAGCCCACGCTGCGGGCGCTCGGCTACGCCCGGGCGCTCCGGCCGGACTCCCTGGAGGCGCTGACCGTGGCGGTGGAGCAGGAGGCCACCGGCGAGCTGGAACGGCAGTGGCAGGACCTGGCCGTCCAGGTGCCGTTGAAGGTGCTGGACTCGCCGTACCGGGAGATCACCAAGCCGGTGGTGGCGTACGTGCGCGAGTACCGCCGGACCAGTCCGCGGGACGTGGTGGCCGTCTTCATCCCCGAGTACGTGGTCGGGCACTGGTGGGAGCACCTGCTGCACAACCAGTCGGCGCTCTGGCTGAAGAGCAGGCTGCTGTTCACCTCGGGGGTGATGGTGATCAGCGTGCCGTGGCAGCTCACCTCCTCCAGCAAGGCGTACCAGCCGTCCCGCCGGGCCCCCGGCGCGGTGCGTCGCGGTGAGCCGGCGGCGCGGTCGGAGTACGAGAAGCTGCCGGCGCCCGAGCACTCCTGAGACCTCGCCGCCGAGGGCCCCTGACCGACCGGTCCGGGGCCCTCGGCGTACCCGGCGAGCGGTCGCGGAGGGCCCGTCCGAGGTCCGCCGCGCCCGCCCCCGGGAGACGTCCGCGACCTGGTGCGGCGCAACCCCGGGCGGTACGGCTTCGGCGGGCTGACGGTGGTCATCCGCACTCAATGCCGAACCGGACCAGCGGAAGTGACGGCTGATCAGATGGATCCGTGAGACGGGCCGGACCGGGCCTGGGCACCACCCCGGTCCCGGTCCGGGGCCGATCGGGGCGGCGTCCGGCGCTCAGCCCCCGCCCGTGCTCCCCGACTGCCGCGGCAGAGCCAGCGCCACCGTGTCGGCGAACTCCCGCACGGCACTGGTCCGGCTGACGATCCGTCCGCTGTGCACCACCAGCCGGCTGTGGCCGCCCGCGAGCGCCCCCGCCAGGCTGTCCCCGCGCACCGCCAGCAGCTCCGCCGGGAACCCGGCGTCCACCCGGACCGGCGGCAGCCCGAGCGCCGCCCGGGCCTGGTTGGCCACCGCGTCGTACGCCGCCTCCACGTCCAGCATCCCGCTCGCCGCCAGCAGGTAGGCGGCCTCCAGCGGATCGGCCCGGCCCACCGGGTTGGCCGGGTCGCGCAGCGAGCCGCTGCCCGCCGAGAGCGGTACCCGGGCCTGCGCCAGCTCCCGCAGCAGCCCCGGCCGCATCCCGGCGGCCCGGCCCTCCAGCCCGCTGCAGCAGCCGTTCTGCGGCAGGCAGACCACCCGGACGCCACTGCTTGCCAGTACCGTCGGGCCGCCCGGCGCCAGCGCCCCGCACGGGCCGAGCACCACCCGGGGCCGCAGCGGGGCGAGCGCGCTCGCCAGCCGGGCCAGCTGCGCCGCGTCGGCCCCCGTGGTGTGCAGGTCCACCCCGCAGTCCGCGTCCCGGGCGGCCTCCAGCAGCACCTGGACGTACCCGGCCGGGTCCGGGTCCAGCTCCGGGCAGCCGCCGGCCGCCGTGGCGCCCAGCTTGAGCGCGTCGCGCAGCTGGGCCCGGCCGTCCGCGCCGGCCCGGCCGGTGAGCAGCCGGGGCATCGCGACCGCCTGCAGTTCGGCGAGGCCGCGCAGCGCCTGCCGGGCGGTGAGCACCGCCTCCAGCCGGCGCAGCCCGTGCACGTCGCCGATCCGGACGTGGGTGCGCTGCGCGGTGGCGCCGTAGCCGAGCGAGGTGAGCGCGGCCTCGGTGACGCGGCGGGTGAGGTCGCCGGAGGTCTCCGGCGGGGGTGTGGGCAGCGCGGCGGAGAAGGCGACGTCGTAGTGGGCGTGCACCTCGGCGGGGGCCGGGAGCAGCAGGTAGCCCTTGAGGTCGATCCGGGCGCCGGTGGTGGCCGTGGGGCCGCCGGGCAGGGCGGGCAGCGGGCCGAGGCTGCCGGTGGTGCCGACGGCCTGGATCCGGTCGCCGCTGACCCGCACGTCCACCACCCGGCCGTCGGCGAGTCGGGCGTCGGTGAGCAGCAGTACGGGGCCGTGCCCGAGCGGGTTGGCGGCCGGGCCGGACCCGGAGTGCGGCCCGTCGGAGGGTGCGCTGTCCATCGCCCGGTTCCTCCTCGCGCCGGCCAGTCCGGTTCCCCGGGCCGTCCCGATCAATGAGCGACGAGCCTATGGCGCGGGGGCACGGGGTGCGGGGAGGCGGGCAATAGTCGTATCGGGTCGGGCCGCGTCCCGCGGAGGCGGTTCGAACGCCCGGCCTTCGATCGTCCGCCCGTGCACCTCGCCCACCTGCGGTGTTCGCGCCGGGATACGGATTTCACCTCTGGGCGCGGAACGTGTAATCTCTTCCTCGTTCGCCCCTATAGCTCAGTCGGTAGAGCGTCTCCATGGTAAGGAGAAGGTCTGCGGTTCGATTCCGCATGGGGGCTCTGGTGAGAAGGAGTCAGCTTCGGCTGTGCTTCGGATCACTGTGGCGGTGTAGCTCAGTTGGTAGAGCAAGCGGCTCATAATCGCTGTGTCACCGGTTCAAGTCCGGTCACCGCTACCCGCGTAGTCGGTCGGGAGATAGCACTCCCGGTCGGCTACTCTTGTCGTGTTCTTACTCATTGTCCAAGGAAGGCACTCCCGTGGCTGCCACCGATGTCCGCCCGAAGATCACGCTGGCCTGCGTGGAGTGCAAGGAGCGGAACTACATCACCAAGAAGAACCGGCGTAACGACCCGGACCGTCTTGAGATGAAGAAGCACTGCCCCCGCTGCAACTCGCACACCGCGCACCGCGAGACCCGCTGACCCTGTCGCGTGTCTCCGGGCCTGTGTGATCACAGGTCTACGACTCCGGGCCGTACCCCTCACAGGGTGCGGCCCGGAGTCATTTCGTCATTCACCGCGCTCTTGAGGAGCTGCCATGGCACTCGACCCCTCCTTCATCGGGCGGACGTACCCGCCCACCGAGCCCTACGAGGTCGGCCGGGAGAAGATCCGGGAGTTCGCCCTCGCCGTGGGCGACGCCAATCCGGCGTACACCGACCCGGAGGCCGCCAAGGCGTTCGGCCACCCGGACGTCATCGCCCCGCCGACCTTCCCCTTCGTGCTCACCTATCGGGCCGCCGGCCAGGTGGTCGAGGACCCGCAGCTGGGCCTGGACTACAGCCGCGTGGTGCACGGTGACCAGAAGTTCGCCTACACGCGCCCGGTGCGGGCCGGCGACCGGCTCTCGGTCGCGGTGACCATCGACAACATCAAGTCGCTCGCGGGCAACGACGTGCTCACGGTGCGTGGCGAGGTGACGGACGAGACCGGCGAGCACGTGGTGACGTCGGTCATGACCCTGGTGGCCCGGGCCGCCGACGAGGCGGGGGAGTAACACCATGGCGATCAGCTACGACGAGGTCGCGGTCGGCACCGAGCTGCCGGCACAGTCCTTCCCCGTGACGCGCGCCACGCTGGTGCAGTACGCGGGCGCCTCCGGCGACTTCAACCCGATCCACTGGAACGAGAAGTTCGCCCTGGAGGTCGGCCTGCCCGAGGTCATCGCGCACGGCATGTTCACCATGGCCGAGGCGATCCGGGTGGTCACCGACTGGGTCGGCGACCCGGGTGCGGTGGTCGAGTACGGCGTGCGCTTCACCCGGCCGGTGATGGTGCCCAACGACGGCGTCGGCTCCGTGATCGAGGTCACCGCCAAGGTCGCCAAGCTGCTGGACGACCGCAGGGTGCAGGTCGACCTGCTGGCGACCTACGGCGGCCAGAAGGTGCTGGGCATGTCCCGCGCCGTCGTCCGGCTGGCCTGAGGCCGCCGGTCCGTACCGGTGAGGGCGGCGGGGAGGGGCGGACCGGCCCCTCCCCGTACGCTGGGGGCGTGCTGGTAGAACTCGACGCCCCCCTCGCCCCGCTGACCACCCTGCGGCTCGGCGGTCCCGCCCGCCGGCTGGTGACCGCGCAGACCGACGAGGACGTGATCACCACCGTCCGGGAGGCCGACGCGGCCGGCGAGCCCCTGCTGATCCTCGGCGGTGGCTCCAACCTGGTGATCGGCGACGCCGGCTTCGCCGGGACGGTGCTGCGGATCGCCACCACCGGCTTCGTGCTCGACGGCACCACCCTGGAGCTGGCCGCCGGTGAGGTCTGGGCCGGGGCCGTGGCCCGCACGGTGGACGAGGGGCTGGCCGGGATCGAGTTCCTGGCCGGCATCCCCGGCTCGGCCGGCGCCACACCGGTCCAGAACGTGGGCGCGTACGGCCAGGAGGTCGCCCAGTCCGTCACCGAGGTGGTCGCCTACGACCGCCGGACCGGTGAGGTGGTCACCCTCTCCAACGCCGAGTGCGAGTTCTCCTACCGGCACAGCCGCTTCAAGGCCGACCCGGACCGCTACGTCGTCCTGCGGGTCCGCTTCGGTCTGCGGGACGCCGGCGGGCTCTCCACCCCGGTCGCCTACGCCGAGACGGCCCGGCACCTGGGCGTCGAGCAGGGCGAGAGCGTCGGGCTGCGCGAGGCCCACGACGCCGTGCTGCGGCTGCGCGCCGGCAAGGGCATGGTGCTCGACCCGGCCGACCACGACACCTGGTCGGCGGGTTCCTTCTTCACCAATCCGGTGCTGACGGCGGAGCAGTACGACGCCTTCCTGGCGCTGGCCGCCGAGCGCGAGCTCACCGCCCCCGCCTACCCGGCGGCGGACGGCCGGACCAAGACCTCGGCGGCCTGGCTGATCGACAAGGCCGGCTTCGGCAAGGGCTACGGCAGCGGCCCGGCCACCCTCTCCACCAAGCACACGCTGGCCCTGACCAACCGCGGCGCGGCCACCGCCGAGGACCTGCTGGCGCTGGCCCGCGAGATCCGCGACGGCGTCCGCGCGGCGTTCGGCGTGGAGCTGGTCAACGAACCGGTGATGGTGGGCGTCAAGCTCTAGGCCCCGAAGCCCTGGGTGCCGTCCCCCAGCCAGGTGTCGACGTCCGCCAGCAGCTCCTTCCGGACGCTGTCCGGTGCACGCGAGCCGCGCACCGACTGGCGGGCCAGCTCGGCGAGTTCGGCGTCGGAGAAACCGAGCACGTCGCGGGCCAGGTCGTACTGGGCGGCCAGCCGGGTGCCGAACAGCAGCGGGTCGTCGGCGCCCAGCGCCAGCGGTACGCCCGCGTCGAACAACCGGCGCAGCGGGACGTCCTCGGCCCGCTCGTAGACGCCCAGCGCCACGTTGGACGACGGGCAGACCTCGCAGGTGATCTGGCGGTCGGCCAGCCGCTGCATCAGGCGGGGGTCCTCGGCGGCCCGGACACCGTGGCCGATCCGGCCCGCGCCCAGGTCGTCCAGGCAGTCCCGGACCGACTCCGGCCCGGCCAGTTCGCCGCCGTGCGGGGCGGCCAGCAGCCCGCCGCCGCGGGCGATGTCGAAGGCCCGGTCGAAGTCCCGGGCGAGGCCGCGCCGCTCGTCGTTGGAGAGGCCGAAGCCGACCACGCCCCGGTCGGCGTAGCGGACGGCGAGCCGGGCGAGCGTCCGGGCGTCCATCGGGGACTTCATCCGGTTGGCCGCGACCAGTACCCGGATACCGACGCCGGTGGCCTCGGCGGCCTGCTCCACCGCGTCCAGGATCAGCTCCAGGGCGGGGATCAGACCGCCGAGCCGGGGCGCGTACGAGGTCGGGTCGACCTGGATCTCCAGCCAGCGCGAGCCGTCCCGCCGTTCGTCCTCCGCCGTCTCCAGGACCAGCCGGCGGATGTCGGACTCGTCGCGCAGCACCGAGCGAGCCGTGTCGTAGAGGCGCTGGAAGCGGAACCAGCCGCGTTCGTCGGTCGCCCGCAGCCTGGGCGGCTCGGCGGAGCTGAGCGCCTCCGGCAGTCGGACGCCGTGCTTGTCGGCCAGCTCCAGCAGGGTGGCGGGGCGCATCGAGCCGGTGAAGTGCAGGTGGAGGTGGGCCTTGGGGAGGTCCCTGACGTCTCGCGGATTTGGCAGGCGTTCCATTCGCCGATACTGCCGCATCGGACCCCGATACGGGAACCGCCCCCTTCACGTCCCCCGAAGGGGTGAAAGGGGGCGGCTGCGGCGGATCGGACCGTCAGGCGGTCGCCTCGCCGAGCAGCTTCTGGAGCCGGCCGACACCCTCGACCAGGTCGGTGTCGCCCAGCGCGTAGGACAGCCGCAGGTAGCCCGGGGTGCCGAAGGCCTCGCCGGGGACGACCGCGACCTCGACCTCGTCCAGGATCAGCGTGGCCAGCTCGGCGGAGCTCTGCGGGCGCTTGCCGCGGATCTCCTTGCCCAGCAGGTCCTTGACCGACGGGTAGACGTAGAACGCGCCCTCGGGCTCGGGGCAGAAGACGCCCTCGATCTCGTTCAGCATCTTGACGATGGTCCTGCGGCGCCGGTCGAAGGCGGTGCGCATCTCGTGCACGGCGGCGAGGTCGCCGCTGACGGCGGCGAGCGCGGCGCGCTGCGCGACGTTGGAGACGTTCGAGGTGGCGTGCGACTGCAGGTTGGTCGCGGCCTTGATCACGTCCTTGGGGCCGATCACCCAGCCCACCCGCCAGCCGGTCATGGCGTAGGTCTTGGCCACGCCGTTGACCACGAGGGTCTTGTCCGCGAGCGCGGGCAGCAGCGCCGGCAGCGAGGTGAACTTCGCGTCGCCGTAGACCAGGTGCTCGTAGATCTCGTCGGTCAGCACCCAGAGGCCGTGCTCCAGCGCCCACTCGCCGATGGCCCGGGCCTCGGCCTCGGTGTAGACCGCGCCGGTCGGGTTGGACGGCGAGACGAAGAGCACCACCTTGGTGTTCTCGGTGCGGGCGGCCTCCAGCTGCTCGACCGAGACCTTGTAGCCGGTGGTCTCGTCGGCCACGACCTCGACCGGCACACCGCCGGCGAGCTGGACCGACTCCGGGTAGGTCGTCCAGTACGGGGCCGGGACGATGACCTCGTCGCCCGGGTCGAGGATCGCGGCGAACGCCTCGTAGATCGCCTGCTTGCCACCGTTGGTCACCAGCACCTGGGAGGCGTCCACCTGATAGCCGGAGTCGCGCAGCGTCTTGGCGGCGATCGCGGCCTTCAGCTCCGGCAGGCCGCCGGCCGGGGTGTAGCGGTGGTTCTTCGGGTCACGGCAGGCCTCGACGGCTGCCTCGACGATGTAGTCCGGGGTGGGGAAGTCCGGCTCGCCGGCGCCGAAGCCGATGACCGGCCGGCCGGCCGCCTTGAGGGCCTTGGCCTTGGCGTCCACGGCGAGGGTCGCGGACTCGGCGATCGCGCCGATCCTGGCGGAGACCCGCCGGTCGGCGGGGCGGACGGAACTGTCGGGCTGCGGGGTGGAAGCGCTCATGCCTGCATGGTCGCAGAACCGGGACGGACCGGGCATGGTGGTTTCACGATATGTACGGGCTCGTCCGCATGGCGGCCAGGACCTGGTCCGGTCGGTGGTCGGTCGTGAAAGAAGAGGTTCGACCAAACGCCCCTCGACCACGTACACTCACTCCTCGACGGCCACCGAGAAGCCACGGCTTCCACTGCCTGTGCATGCAGCAGTGGGAGATGCGGTAGGTTGGTGGTCGCTACAGGAGCCGTAAGGCACCGTAGGGCAATAGCTCAATTGGTAGAGCACCGGTCTCCAAAACCGGCGGTTGGGGGTTCAAGTCCCTCTTGCCCTGCTGCTTGATCCGTATTCAGCCCGTTCGCTCCACAGAGCGAGCGGGCTTGATGCGGAGAGGGCACCGAACAGCACCGCTTTAGCCGGCCGCTCGTGCCCTGTCGGGCACGCAGGTGATGCTCGGCAGGACCCGGATTCAGGTGAGGACGAGTGACGGAGACCACGGGCTCCACCGCAACGCCTGAGAGCGGCAACCCCGAGGGTGCCGACGGCGCTGGCGAGACCACGCCCGCCGAGGGCGACGGCAAGGGATCGCGCCGCGACCGCAAGCGGGCAGGCCGCGCGGACAAGAAGTCCGGCAAGCGCGCCAAGAAGGGCGTCTTCGCCCGGCTCGCGCTGTTCTACCGCCAGATCATCGCGGAGCTGCGCAAGGTCGTCTGGCCCTCCCGCAACGAGCTGGTCAACTACACCACAGTGGTGGTCGTGTTCGTCGTGGTCGTGATGGCGTTCGTCGCCGGCCTCGACTACGGCTTCTCGAAGCTCAGTCTCTGGGTATTCGGCTGACCGAGCGGTCCCACCTTCGAAAAACAGCTTCCCGACCCGGGCCGATTCTTCGGTCCGGGTCGAGCTGTCGGCGCCGGACGTACGAGGCCGCTACCGTTGACTCGGTACTGTTGAAGTCTCCGAGGCATCTTCTGGCGCCCGCGTGAAGCGGAGCGGCGCCGGAGCGGTCCCGGAGCGCGCCACCTTCACCATCTCCAGGAAAGAAGCAGCCACCGTGTCTGAGTCCCCCCTGTACGACGCCGACGAGACCGTCCGCGAGGCGGATGTCGCCGCCGAGCCGGACGCGGCCGAGCTGGCTGACGACGTCGAGGCCGCCGAGCAGATCGTGGACGCCGCGGACAGCGACGAGGACGAGGTCGCGGCGGACGACGAGGCCGAGGCCGGCGAGCCCGCCGAGGAGGCCGCGCTGCACGAGGAGTCCGAGGAGGAGCTCGCCGCCGAGGAGCTCGACGCCGAGACCGCCGAGGACGAGGACGACGAGGCTGCGGACGAGGTCGAGACCGAGGACGAGGCCGTCGAGGAGGCCGTCGAGGTCGACCCGGTCGCCAAGTTCCGCGAGGACCTGCGCTTCATGCCCGGCGAGTGGTACGTGATCCACACCTACGCCGGCTACGAGAACCGGGTGAAGCAGAACCTGGAGCAGCGCGCGGTCTCCCTCAACGTCGAGGAGTACATCTTCCAGGCCGAGGTGCCGCAGGAGGAGGTCGTCCAGATCAAGAACGGCGACCGCAAGACCATCCGCCAGAACAAGCTCCCCGGCTACGTCCTGGTGCGCATGGACCTCACTCCGGAGTCCTGGGGCGTCGTGCGCAACACCCCCGGTGTCACCGGCTTCGTCGGCAACGCCTACGACCCGTACCCGCTGACCCTGGACGAGGTCGTCAAGATGCTCGCCCCGGACGTCGAGCGCCAGGCGGCCAAGGACGCCGGCAAGCCCTCGCCGGTCAAGCCGAGCGAGATCCAGGTCCTGGACTTCGAGGTCGGCGACTCGGTCACCGTCACCGACGGTCCCTTCGCCACCCTGCAGGCGACCATCAACGAGATCAACCCGGACTCGAAGAAGGTCAAGGGCCTGGTCGAGATCTTCGGCCGCGAGACCCCGGTCGAGCTCTCCTTCGACCAGATCCAGAAGAACTAGCACGGCCGGAAGAACTCGTACGAGTCTTCGGCTTCGGGGCGGGGCTTCGGCTCCGCCCCGAAGTCGTTTTGGTCCAGCGGCGCATCCGCGTTAGCCTGGTCCGATGTGTGTGCTGGCGGTCGGGTGTCGCCCCGGCCTCGCACGCACCAGCAATCACCTCTCGGAAGGACCCGGAGAGAAATGCCTCCCAAGAAGAAGAAGGTCACGGGGCTTATCAAGCTCCAGATCAACGCCGGTGCGGCCAACCCGGCGCCGCCGGTCGGCCCCGCGCTGGGCCAGCACGGCGTCAACATCATGGAGTTCTGCAAGGCCTACAACGCTGCGACCGAGTCGCAGCGCGGCATGATCGTGCCGGTGGAGATCACGGTCTACGACGACCGTTCCTTCACCTTCATCACGAAGACGCCGCCGGCCGCGCGCCTCATCCTGAAGGCCGCGGGCGTGGACAAGGGCTCGGCGGAGCCGCACAAGACCAAGGTCGCCAAGCTCACGGCCGCCCAGGTCCGCGAGATCGCCACGGTCAAGCTCCCCGACCTGAACGCCAACGACCTGGACGCCGCGTCGAAGATCATCGCCGGCACCGCCCGGTCGATGGGCATCACGGTCGAGGGCTGATCACCCTTCTCGTCCATGTGGTAGGGCCTGCGCGGCCCGTCCATACCACGACTCCATTCCCCATTCAGGAGCAGCAGTGAAGCGCAGCAAGGCTCTGAAGGCCGCGGACGCACAGGTCGACCGCGAGCGCCTTTACGCCCCCCTCGAGGCCATCCGCCTCGCCAAGGCGACCAGCACCTCCAAGTTCGACGGCACCGTCGAGGTCGCCATGCGTCTGGGTGTCGACCCGCGCAAGGCCGACCAGATGGTCCGCAGCACCGTGATCCTCCCGCACGGCACCGGTAAGACCGCTCGGGTCCTGGTCTTCGCGACCGGCGAGCGTGCCGAGGCCGCGCGTGCTGCGGGCGCCGACATCGTCGGCTCCGACGAGCTCATCGACGAGGTGGCCAAGGGCCGCCTCGACTTCGACGCCGTCGTCGCCACCCCGGACCTCATGGGCAAGGTCGGCCGCCTGGGCCGCGTGCTCGGTCCCCGTGGCCTGATGCCGAACCCGAAGACCGGCACCGTGACCCCGGACGTGGCCAAGGCCGTGAACGAGATCAAGGGCGGCAAGATCGAGTTCCGCGTCGACAAGCACTCGAACCTGCACTTCATCATCGGTAAGGCCTCCTTCACCGACGTGCAGCTGGTCGAGAACTACGCCGCCGCGCTGGACGAGGTGCTCCGCGCCAAGCCGTCCGCCGCCAAGGGTCGCTACATCAAGAAGACCGCGATCAGCACCACGATCGGCCCCGGCATCCTGGTGGACCCGAACCGCACCCGCAACCTCCTGGTCGAGGAGGACCCGGCCGCCGTCTGAGCCCTGAGCTCCGACCGGTAGCCGCGTCCTGGGCGCAGCAGTAGTCCGTACGACGGGCCCGTACCCCTCACCGGGGGTGCGGGCCCGTCGTCGTGTCCGGATCGAGATCCGGGCGGTGGGGAACTCCCGGGCGGGTCGTCGTACGCTCGGCCGGTCCGATCATCTGATTGGTATGACCGCAGCCGACCGCCGGAGTGTGCCGTGCCGCCCGCCCTTCGCCCCGCCGCCTGGGGGGCGGCCCTCCTGGTGCTCGCCAGCGGCCTCACCGCCTGCGGCCTACTGGCGGTCTCGGGCGACCGCACCCCGCTGAGCACGCCCGCGACCGTCCGGCCGCCCAAGCAGGTGCTGCTCGCCGCCGCGCAGACGCTGGACGACACCGGCGGCGCGCACGTCGAGGTGGTCGAGGAGGGCCCGGCCGGTCGGCGGACCGCCACCGGCACGGTGTTCTGGGGAGTCCGGGAGGCGGCCGAGCTGACCGTCACCGACGAGCGGGGCACCGGCCGGCTGCACAGCCGGGACGGCACGCTCGACCTCGGGTACGAGGGGGCGCCGCCGATGCGGGCCGAGCGGGCCGAGGCGGAGTCGCTCGACCCGCGGGCCGCCCGTGGTGCGGGAGGTTACGCGGGCGGCTGGATGTCCGGCCTGGTCTCCAATCCGGGCGACGCGGTGCACAGCATGGCGCTGGCCGGCCGGCTCACCTCGCTCGGCGGGGAACAGCTGGCCGGCGGCCTCGTGGCGCACTACCGGGGCAGCGCGCCGGTGGCCGAGTTCTTCGCGGCCGACCAGGGCCTCACCCCCGAGCGGCTCGCGGTGGTGCTCGGGTACTACCGCGAGCGCGGGGTCGCCGTGATCGGCTACGACTTCTGGGTCGCGCCCGGCGACCGCCTGCTCCGGCTGCGCGCCACCGCGGAGGGCAGCGCCGGAACCGTGGTCACCACGACGGACGTCTCCGACCCCGGGGCGAGCACCGAGAGCCCGGCCCCGGCGGAGTAGGCGGGGCCGCCTCCGTGCGGTGGGGCAGGGGTCCGGCGATCCATTAGAGTCCGCTGGGTATTTTCTGATGATCGGTCAATGGGGGGATCCTTTATGCGCGCTCTGCGCCTTGCATCCGTCGCTGTCGCGGCGGCCGTCCTGTCCGGCGGGCTCTCGGCCTGCAGCAGCGGCGGTGGCGGCGGTACCGGTGGCACCGCGGACACCAAGGCCGCCGGGGACGCGATCGCCGGCAAGGTGGGGGATCTCGACCCCCGGGCGGCGCTGGCCGCGTCGGCCGTGGTGATGCAGCGGGCCGGCAACGGCTCCCTCACGCTGAGCACCGACAGCGACACCCTGACCGGAGCCGGCGACTGGCGGCAGCAGACCGCCGTCGACCTGGCCGGCAAGGACAAGACGAGCACCAAGGTGCGCGTCCTGGGTGACGACGTCTACCTCGGCGGCGGCCCCGAGACCACGGTCGTGCTGGGTGGGCGGCACTGGGCCAAGGTCCTCCCGAAGGACCCGATCGTCGGTTCGATGTCGGTGCTGTTCCTGACCATGGCGCAGATGACCAACCCCGTCCTCCAGCTGTCGGCGGCCCAGAGCGGCAAGCTCACCAAGATCGGTACGGAGACGGTGGGCGGGGCCCAGGCCACCCACTACCGGGCCGTCGAGGACACCGCCAAAGTGGCCGAGGGCCTGACCATGCTCGGCGGCGACCAGCGCGCGGCCGTCCGGCAGACGCTCGACGCCGGGGGCAGCACACTGACCGTGGACTTCTGGATCAACAGCGGGCAGCAGCTCGTCCAGCTCAAGGAGTACGGCGACAAGGGCGGCGAGGCCTCGGCCGTCACCGTGACCTACGCGGGCCTCGGCGCCGCGCCCAAGATCGAGGCACCGGCCGCGAGCGACGTCGGCTCGGGCGCCGACCTCGCCAAGGGCTTCAAGTTCTGAGCCGACCCGGGCGGTTCGTTCCGGTGGCCGGGCGGAGCGGGCCGCGCTGGGCCGCGGTGTCCGACGCCGCGGCCGACCGGCCGCGGTGACGGAGTTCGCCGACACCGCCCGGGAGGCCCAGGGGGCGCTGCCGGCCGACCGGGCTCCGGGTGGCATGGTGGCTGGGACAGCGCGGCCGCGACGGAGCGGCCGAGGACAGGGCGGCCCGCGGCGGACCGTCGCGGTGGTGACCGGACAGGAAGGGGAGGGGGCATGGCGGTGCGGCAGCGACTGGCGGCCACGACGGCCGCGGTGCTCCTGGCGAGCGGTCTCACGGCGTGCGGCAGCGGCGGGAGCGCCACGCCGGCGCCCTCCGGCGCCCCGACGTCGACCAGTGCCGCGCCGACCGGGCCGGCCAAGCCCACCGACCGGTCGCCGCACGGCGTCCTGCTCTCCGCCCAGCTCGCCATGCAGACCGCCCGGCGGGCCAAGGTCAGCTACCGGCTGGGACCGGACGCCGGCACCGGCCCGCTGTTCTGGCAGCCGAAGACCGCACTCCAGGTCAAACGTTCCACCCCGGCCGAGGCCGAGCAGCTGATCGTCGTGGACACCGTGGCGTACCAGGGCGGTGACGCGGTCACCGCGGCCCGGCTGGGCGGCAGGCACTGGGAGCGCTTCTCCGGGGCGCCGAGCGCGGACGGCCACCGGGAGATCCCGTACGCGGGGCTGATCGACCTGCTCAACCCGGTCGAGGCGCTGGCCGCCGCGACCGCCGACGGCGTCGAGGCGCAGTTCGTCGGCGAGGAGAAGTTCGAGGACTCGACGGTCGAGCACTACCGGATCTCCACCGACGCGGAGCGGTACGCGGCCGCGCAGGCCCAGCTGAGCCAGGGCCGCCGGGACGGCCTGCGGGCCGCGCTGGCCCCCGGCGGGTCGGTCTCGCTGACCCTCGACCTGTGGCTGAACGAGAAGGACCAGCTGGTCAGGATGCAGCGGACCGGAACCGGGGAGCACGGCCGGGCGGACGACGCGGTGCTCTACAGCGACTTCGCCGGCACCCTCTCCGTGCAGGCCCCGGCCGAGGCGGACACCGTCGACGCGGGCACCCGCAGCGTCTCCCCGCTGGCCCGCTGACGCTCGGCGGTGGGCGATTTGCCCCGGACGGCGGAGTCCGGCTAGTGTTACCGAAGCCAAAGACCGCTGGTTGTCGCCGTGTTCTCGCAAGGGGCGCGGAGGCCGAAGGATCTGCGATTCGTCGCAGGCAGCCCGCGCAGGATTGTTTGGAGCTTGGACTTCCGGGTCTCTCGTGTTCGCACGTGAACCTGTCGAGGTCGAACTGAGCCCCGTGCGCCTGCGCACCGGGGCTCATCTGCTTTTCCGCAGGAGCTTCCTTCGTCCGGTGGTCCGAGGTTCGAATGGTCGACTTTCGCGGTCGGCCCGACTTCGACATCACGGAAGGAGGCGTAAGCCTATGGCTAGGCCCGACAAGGCTGCCGCCGTCGCCGAGATCACGGAGCAGTTCCGTGCCTCGAACGCGGCCGTGCTGACCGAGTACCGCGGTCTGACGGTGAAGCAGGTTAAGACCCTGCGTCGCTCGCTGGGTGACAACGCCCAGTACGCCGTGGTGAAGAACACGCTGACCAAGATTGCGGCCAATGAGGCCGGGATCACGGAGCTCGACGACCTGTTCGCCGGTCCGACGGCTGTCGCCTTCGTCACCGGTGACCCGGTGGAGTCGGCGAAGGCTCTGCGTGACTTCGCCAAGGAGAACCCCGCTCTCATCATCAAGGGCGGTGTCCTTGACGGTAAGGCGCTGACCGCCGATGAGATCAAGAAGCTCGCGGACCTCGAGTCCCGCGAGGTGCTGCTCGCCAAGCTGGCCGGCGCCCTGAAGGCCAAGCAGTCCCAGGCTGCTGCGCTCTTCCAGGCCCTGCCGTCGAAGCTCGTCCGCACTGTGGACGCGCTGCGCGACAAGGTCGAGCAGGGCGGTGCCGGTACGCCGGCTCCCGCCGCCGAGGACGAGGCCGCGGAGTAGTTCCGCAGGCTCACGCCTCGCTGCGGGCCCGTACGCCCGCCAACCCGTACATACGGCACCACCTGCCGAATTAGTGGAAGGACGCCAATCATGGCGAAGCTGACCCAGGACGAGCTGCTCGCGCAGTTCGAGGAGCTCACCCTCATCGAGCTCGCCGCCTTCGTGAAGGCGTTCGAGGAGAAGTTCGACGTCACCGCTGCCGCTCCGGTCGCCGTCGGCATCGCCGGCCCGGCCGTCGCGGCCGAGGCCGTCGAGGAGCAGGACGAGTTCGACGTCATCCTCGACGGTGCCGGCGACAAGAAGATCCAGGTCATCAAGGAGGTGCGCACCCTGACCTCCCTCGGCCTGAAGGAGGCCAAGGACCTCGTTGACACCGCTGGTGCCAAGGTCCTGGAGAAGGTTGCCAAGGACGTTGCCGAGAAGGCCAAGGCCGCCCTCGAGGGTGCCGGCGCCAAGGTCACCGTCAAGTGACTTCTGCCCGGCCCTGAGGGCCGGGAGGCAGCCCCACGCCCTCACTGAGGGCGAAGGACGCCGAGGTCGGGCCGATCACCCTTGCGGGTGGTCGGCCCGACCTTTTCGCGTTTCCGGCCGCGGGCGGCGCGGAGAGGTCCCCGGGGCGGCTCCGGGGCCAGGCCGCCGGCGGGTCGCCGGGCGGGTCGCCGGCGGGCCGGCGGGGCCCCTCGGCGGGCCCGGCGGCGCGGGTGCGCCGGTGTGGCCGACAGCGCACTCGGCACTGTCGGTGCGGGCGGGTATGGTGATCGCTGTCATCGAGAGTGGCCCTCACCACGGCTTCTGTAACGCCGGGAGGGTCCGGGGCGATGGACGGGTCGAGGTCCGTGCCGGAGGCGGGCCCTTGACGAACCAGGCGCGGCGCGCGATTCTCGTGGCGCGAGTCCGCCCCGGTTGGTTCGCTGGTGGATGCATAACCAGCGGCTCCGGAGGGAAGTGACTCCACGTGAGTCGTAGTGGCCCGGCGGTGTCCGGGTCCGTGCAGTACCCGGTGGGCGTTCGCGTCCGCCGGCTACCGGGAGGAGTCTCCGATTCGGTTTCCGAATCAGAGCTGGACAGCAGTGTGCCGTTTGGCTACACTGTCCCTTTGCGCTGCCTGTTAGCTGCTCCGTGACTCGTCGCCCGGAGTTTGCGTTGCCCTGAAGGGGTCTGGCACCGCCTCCGCAAAACGGCTCTGACCTCGGGTTTCACCCCAGGCGGAGGCCAGTGGCGAGGGAGGTGGGACCAAGCCTTTCCAGGCCCGGCCGGTACGCGCGCAGTGAGCTCCGAGCCCTCGGAAGGACCCCCCTCTTGGCCGCGCCGCGCAACGCCTCGAACAATTCCGCCGCATCCACCGCCCCGCTCCGCGTCTCGTTCGCGAAGATCAAGGAGCCCCTCGAGGTCCCGAACCTCCTGGCCCTGCAGACCGAGAGCTTTGACTGGCTGCTCGGCAACGCGGCCTGGAAGTCCCGGGTCGAGGCGGCCCTGGAGAGTGGTCAGGACGTCCCCACCAAGTCCGGTCTGGAGGAGATCTTCGAAGAGATCTCCCCGATCGAGGACTTCAGTGGGTCGATGTCGCTGACCTTCCGCGACCACCGTTTCGAGCCGCCGAAGAACTCCATTGACGAGTGCAAGGACCGCGACTTCACGTTCGCGGCCCCGCTCTTCGTCACGGCCGAGTTCACCAACAACGAGACCGGTGAGATCAAGTCTCAGACGGTCTTCATGGGCGATTTCCCGCTCATGACCCACAAGGGCACGTTCGTGATCAACGGCACCGAGCGTGTCGTCGTCTCGCAGCTCGTCCGCTCCCCGGGTGTGTACTTCGACTCCACCCTGGACAAGGTGTCCGACAAGGACATCTACTCCTGCAAGGTCATCCCCTCGCGTGGTGCCTGGCTGGAGATGGAGATCGACAAGCGCGACATGGTCGGCGTCCGCATCGACCGCAAGCGCAAGCAGTCCGTCACCGTGCTGCTCAAGGCGCTCGGCTGGACCAACGAGATGATTCTCGAGGAGTTCGGCGAGTACGAGTCGATGCGCGCCACCCTGGAGAAGGACCACACCCAGGGCCAGGACGACGCGCTGCTCGACATCTACCGCAAGCTGCGCCCGGGCGAGCCGCCCACGCGCGAGGCCGCGCAGACGCTTCTGGAGAACCTCTACTTCAACCCGAAGCGCTACGACCTCGCCAAGGTCGGCCGTTACAAGGTCAACCGCAAGCTGGGCAACGCCGAGTCGCTGGACTCCGGCGTGCTCACCGAGCCCGACATCATCGGTGCGATCAAGTACCTGGTGAAGCTGCATGCGGGCGAGACCGAGTGGCGTGACACCGAGGGCCGCGACATCGTGGTCGAGGTCGACGACATCGACCACTTCGGCAACCGTCGTCTGCGCAACGTCGGCGAGCTCATCCAGAACCAGGTCCGTACGGGTCTCGCCCGTATGGAGCGCGTCGTGCGCGAGCGCATGACCACCCAGGACGTCGAGGCGATCACGCCGCAGACCCTGATCAACATCCGGCCGGTCGTCGCCTCCATCAAGGAGTTCTTCGGCACCAGCCAGCTGTCGCAGTTCATGGACCAGACGAACCCGCTGTCGGGCCTGACCCACAAGCGCCGTCTGTCCGCCCTCGGTCCCGGTGGTCTCTCCCGTGAGCGCGCCGGCTTCGAGGTCCGTGACGTGCACCCCTCGCACTACGGGCGCATGTGTCCGATCGAGACCCCCGAAGGCCCGAACATCGGTCTGATCGGGTCGCTGGCCTCGTACGGCCGGGTCAACGCGTTCGGCTTCATCGAGACCCCGTACCGCAAGGTCATCGAGGGTGTCGTCACCGAGCAGGTCGACTACCTCACGGCCGACGAGGAGGACCGCTACGTCATCGCGCAGGCCAACGCCCCGCTGACGCCGGAGCTGACCTTCGCCGAGCCGCGTGTCCTGGTCCGCCGCCGTGGCGGCGAGATCGACTACATCCCGGGCACCGAGATCGACTACATGGACGTCTCGCCGCGCCAGATGGTGTCGGTCGCGACCGCCATGATCCCGTTCCTCGAGCACGACGACGCCAACCGCGCGCTCATGGGCTCGAACATGATGCGCCAGGCGGTGCCGCTGCTGAAGAGCGAGGCCCCGCTGGTCGGTACCGGCATGGAGTACCGCTGCGCCGTCGACGCCGCGGACGTCATCACCGCCGAGAAGGCCGGTGTCGTCCAGGAGGTCTCGGCCGACTACGTCACCGTGGCCAACGACGACGGCACGTACACCACGTACCGCGCCGCCAAGTTCACCCGCTCCAACCAGGGCACCGCCTTCAACCAGAAGGTGCTCGTGGACGAGGGCGCCCGGGTCGAGGTCAACCAGGTGCTGGCCGACGGCCCGTGCACCGACGAGGGCGAGATGGCCCTCGGCAAGAACCTGCTCGTGGCGTTCATGTCGTGGGAGGGTCACAACTACGAGGACGCGATCATCCTGTCGCAGCGCCTCGTGCAGGACGACGTCCTCTCCTCGATCCACATCGAGGAGCACGAGGTCGACGCCCGTGACACCAAGCTCGGCCCCGAGGAGATCACCCGGGACATCCCGAACGTCTCCGAGGAGGTCCTCGCGGACCTCGACGAGCGCGGCATCATCCGCATCGGCGCCGACGTCGTCACCGGCGACATCCTGGTCGGCAAGGTCACGCCCAAGGGTGAGACCGAGCTGACCCCGGAGGAGCGCCTGCTCCGCGCGATCTTCGGTGAGAAGGCCCGTGAGGTCCGCGACACCTCGCTGAAGGTGCCGCACGGTGAGTCCGGCAAGGTCATCGGCGTCCGCGTCTTCGACCGCGAAGAGGGCGACGAGCTGCCCCCGGGCGTCAACCAGCTGGTCCGCGTCTACGTGGCCCAGAAGCGCAAGATCACCAACGGTGACAAGCTCGCCGGCCGTCACGGCAACAAGGGCGTCATCTCGAAGATCCTGCCGGTCGAGGACATGCCGTTCCTGGAGGACGGCACCCCGGTCGACATCATCCTCAACCCGCTGGGTGTCCCGTCCCGAATGAACCCGGGACAGGTCCTGGAGATCCACCTCGGGTGGCTCGCCAAGCAGGGCTGGGACGTCTCCGGGCTGGCCGACGAGTGGGCCCAGCGCCTGCAGGCGATCGGCGCCGACACCGTCCAGGGCGGCACCAACCTCGCCACCCCGGTCTTCGACGGCGCCCGCGAGGACGAGATCACCGGCCTGCTGGACAACACCACCCTCACCCGTGACGGTGAGCGCCTGGTGAACTCCACCGGCAAGGCCCGGCTGTTCGACGGCCGCTCCGGCGAGCCGTTCCCGATGCCGGTCTCGGTCGGCTACATGTACATCCTCAAGCTGCACCACCTGGTCGACGACAAGCTGCACGCCCGTTCGACCGGCCCGTACTCGATGATCACCCAGCAGCCGCTCGGTGGTAAGGCGCAGTTCGGTGGTCAGCGCTTCGGTGAGATGGAGGTGTGGGCCCTCGAGGCGTACGGCGCTGCCTACGCACTGCAGGAACTGCTCACCATCAAGTCCGACGACGTTCTCGGCCGCGTGAAGGTCTACGAGGCCATCGTCAAGGGCGAGAACATCCCCGAGCCCGGCATTCCCGAGTCCTTCAAGGTGCTCATCAAGGAAATGCAGTCGCTCTGCCTCAACGTGGAGGTGCTGTCCTCGGACGGCCAGTCCATCGAGATGCGGGACTCCGACGAGGACGTGTTCCGCGCCGCCGAGGAGCTCGGCATCGACCTGTCCCGGCGCGAGCCGAGCAGCGTCGAAGAGGTCTGACGGAGGCAGGGCCGGCTCTTCACCACTGGGAGCCGGCCCGCCCCCAGGCCCCCCTCAGACCACATGAACGACTCTCGACTTACGAAAGAGGGCTTGACGACCAGTGCTTGACGTCAACTTCTTCGACGAGCTCCGCATCGGCCTGGCCACCGCCGACGACATCCGCCAGTGGTCGCACGGCGAGGTCAAGAAGCCGGAGACCATCAACTACCGCACCCTGAAGCCGGAAAAGGACGGGCTCTTCTGCGAGAAGATCTTCGGTCCGACCCGGGACTGGGAGTGCTACTGCGGCAAGTACAAGCGCGTCCGCTTCAAGGGCATCATCTGTGAGCGCTGCGGCGTCGAGGTGACCCGCGCCAAGGTGCGCCGTGAGCGGATGGGCCACATCGAGCTGGCCGCTCCGGTCACCCACATCTGGTACTTCAAGGGTGTCCCGTCCCGCCTGGGCTACCTGCTCGACCTGGCGCCGAAGGACCTCGAGAAGGTCATCTACTTCGCCGCCTACATGATCACCTGGGTCGACGACGAGCGCCGCCAGCGCGACCTCCCGTCCCTGGAGGCGCACGTCTCGGTCGAGCGCCAGCAGATCGAGAACCGCCGCGACTCCGACCTCGAGGCCCGGGCCAAGAAGGCCGAGACCGACCTGGCCGAGCTGGAGGCCGAGGGCGCCAAGGCCGACGTGCGCCGCAAGGTGCGCGAGGGTGCCGAGCGCGAGATGAAGCAGCTGCGCGACCGCGCGCAGCGCGAGCTCGACCGCCTCGACGAGGTGTGGGCCCGCTTCAAGAACCTCAAGGTCCAGGACCTCGAGGGCGACGAGCTGCTCTACCGCGAGCTGCGCGACCGCTTCGGCACCTACTTCTCCGGCTCGATGGGCGCGGCGGCCCTCAAGGACCGCCTCGAGACCTTCGACCTGGCGGAGGAGTCCGAGCGCCTGCGCGAGATCATCCGCACCGGCAAGGGCCAGAAGAAGACCCGTGCGCTGAAGCGCCTCAAGGTCGTCTCCGCGTTCCTGCAGACCACCAACAAGCCCAACGGCATGGTGCTGGACTGCGTCCCGGTCATCCCGCCGGACCTGCGTCCGATGGTGCAGCTGGACGGTGGGCGCTTCGCGACCTCCGACCTGAACGACCTGTACCGCCGCGTGATCAACCGCAACAACCGCCTGAAGCGCCTCCTCGATCTCGGTGCCCCCGAGATCATCGTGAACAACGAGAAGCGCATGCTCCAGGAGGCCGTCGACGCGCTGTTCGACAACGGCCGTCGTGGTCGCCCGGTCACGGGCCCCGGCAACCGCCCGCTGAAGTCCCTCAGCGACATGCTGAAGGGCAAGCAGGGTCGTTTCCGTCAGAACCTGCTCGGCAAGCGAGTCGACTACTCGGCCCGTTCGGTCATCGTCGTCGGCCCGCAGCTCAAGCTGCACCAGTGCGGTCTGCCGAAGGCCATGGCGCTGGAGCTCTTCAAGCCGTTCGTGATGAAGCGCCTGGTGGACCTCAACCACGCGCAGAACATCAAGTCGGCCAAGCGCATGGTCGAGCGTGCCCGCCCGGTCGTGTGGGACGTGCTCGAAGAGGTCATCGCCGAGCACCCGGTGCTGCTGAACCGTGCGCCCACCCTGCACCGCCTCGGCATCCAGGCCTTCGAGCCGCAGCTGGTCGAGGGCAAGGCCATCCAGATCCACCCGCTCGTCTGCACCGCGTTCAACGCGGACTTCGACGGTGACCAGATGGCCGTCCACCTGCCGCTCTCCGCGGAGGCGCAGGCCGAGGCCCGCATCCTGATGCTGTCCTCGAACAACATCCTGAAGCCGGCCGACGGTCGCCCCGTCACCATGCCGACCCAGGACATGGTGCTCGGTCTGTTCTTCCTCACCTCGGACCGCGAGAACGTCAAGGGCGCCGGCCGTTCCTTCTCCTCGACCGCCGAGGCCGTCATGGCCTTCGACGCCAAGGAGCTGGACGTCCAGGCCGTCATCGACATCCGCCTGCCGATCGGCACCGTCCCGCCCCGTGGCTGGACCCCGCCGGTCGACGAGGACGGTCAGTCGAACTGGTTCGAGGGCGAGTCCTTCCGCCTGCAGACCACCCTGGGCCGTGCGCTCTTCAACGAGCTGCTGCCCGAGGACTACCCGTTCGTCGACTACGAGGTGGGCAAGAAGCAGCTCTCCGCGATCGTCAACGACCTGGCGGAGCGCTACCCCAAGGTCGTCGTCGCGGCGACCCTGGACAACCTGAAGGCGTCCGGCTTCCACTGGGCGACCCGCTCGGGTGTCACCGTCTCGATCTCCGACGTCGTCGTCCCGCCGAGCAAGCCCCAGATCCTCGAGGGCTACGAGGCGAAGGCGGAGAAGGTCCAGCGTCAGTACGAGCGCGGCCTGATCACCAACGACGAGCGCAAGCAGGAGCTCATCGGCATCTGGACCCAGGCGACCAACGAGGTCGCCGAGGCCATGAACGCGAACTTCCCGAAGACGAACCCCATCTTCATGATGGTCGACTCGGGTGCTCGTGGAAACATGATGCAGATGCGTCAGATCGCCGGTATGCGTGGTCTGGTGTCGAACGCCAAGAACGAGACGATTCCCCGTCCCATCAAGGCGTCGTTCCGTGAGGGCCTCACCGTTCTCGAGTACTTCATCTCGACCCACGGTGCCCGTAAGGGTCTGGCCGACACCGCCCTGCGTACTGCCGACTCCGGGTACCTCACCCGTCGTCTGGTCGACGTCTCGCAGGACGTCATCATCCGCGAGGAGGACTGCGGCACCGAGCGCGGCCTCAAGCTGGCGATCGGCACGGTCGAGAACGGCGTCCTGCGCAAGACGGACGACGTCGAGACCAGCGTCTACGCCCGCATGCTCGCCGAGGACATCACGGTGGACGGCAAGCTCCTTGCCACCGCCAACACCGACCTCGGTGACGTGCTGATCGACGAGCTGATCCGCCACGGCATCAGCGAGGTCAAGACCCGCTCGATCCTGACCTGTGAGTCGGCCGTCGGCACCTGTGCCTTCTGCTACGGCCGCTCGCTGGCCACCGGCAAGCTGGTCGACATCGGTGAGGCGGTCGGCATCATCGCCGCCCAGTCCATCGGTGAGCCCGGTACCCAGCTGACCATGCGTACCTTCCACACCGGTGGTGTGGCCGGTGACGACATCACGCAGGGTCTGCCCCGTGTCGTCGAGCTCTTCGAGGCCCGTACCCCCAAGGGTGTGGCCCCGATCTCGGAGGCGCAGGGCCGGGTCCGCATCGAGGACACCGAGAAGACCCGCAAGCTGGTCGTCACGCCGGACGACGGCACCGACGAGATCGCCTACCCGGTCTCGAAGCGTGTGAAGCTGCTCGTCAGCGAGGGCGAGGCGGTCGAGGTCGGCCAGAAGCTGACCATGGGTGCCACCAACCCGCACGACGTGCTGCGGATCATGGGCCAGCGTGCCGTCCAGATCCACCTGGTCGCCGAGGTCCAGAAGGTCTACAACTCGCAGGGCGTGTCGATCCACGACAAGCACATCGAGATCATCATCCGGCAGATGCTCCGCCGCGTGACGATCATCGAGTCGGGCGACGCCGAGCTGCTTCCGGGCGAGCTCGTCGAGCGTGGCCGCTTCGAGACCGAGAACCGTCGTGTGGTCTCCGAGGGCGGTCACCCCGCCTCCGGCCGTCCGCAGCTGATGGGTATCACCAAGGCCTCGCTGGCCACCGAGTCCTGGCTGTCGGCCGCCTCCTTCCAGGAGACGACCCGGGTCCTCACCGACGCGGCGATCCACGCCAAGTCGGACCCGCTGCTGGGCCTCAAGGAGAACGTCATCCTCGGTAAGCTCATCCCGGCCGGTACGGGTCTGCCCCGCTACCGCAACATCCGGGTCGAGCCGACCGAGGAGGCCAAGGCCGCGATGTACTCGGCCGTCGGCTACGACGACTACGACCTGTCGCCCTTCGGCGCCGGCTCCGGCCAGGCGGTCCCGCTGGACGACTACGACTACGGCCCGTACACCGGCTGAGTCCACGGTCACCGAACCGCCGGGCGGTCACCCCATTCACGGGGTGGCCGCCCGGCGGCGTTCCGGGGGCCGTGGGGCGTCCCGGCGGCCTTCCCAGGGCCTTCGGGGGCGCCAGGCGGCCACGGCTCGCGCTCTCCCCGCAGAGCCCGCCCGCGGGGCCCCCAGGCTGGGAGCCGAACGGATTAGGTTCCCTGGCGGAAGTCGCGTAGAGTCGTGTTTACCGACGCGGGGTGGAGCAGCTCGGTAGCTCGCTGGGCTCATAACCCAGAGGTCGCAGGTTCAAATCCTGTCCCCGCTACAAATCGAAGGGCCCGGAGGCAATCAGCCTCCGGGCCCTTCGGCGTTTCCCTCGGCTCCTCGGCTCCTCGGCTCCCTCGTGCGGGGGAGCCGGGGAAACCGCCCGACCGGGCGAGGTGGTGGGCGGGGGAGCCGGGGGAGGCTTCTCGGCGTCGGAGGAACGGACGTGGAGGGGAGCCGGCATGAAGCGGGTACTGGGGGCGATGGCGATCACCGGGGCGGTGCTGTTCGGGATGTCCGGCTGTCTGCTGGACGACGAGGAGCGGCGGGACGTCGACTACGGCGTCGGCGAGCCGGTGCGGGTGCTGGTGATCGAGGGAGCGATCGGCGGGATCACCGTCCGCGGCGGCGGGGACGCGGTGAAGGTCACCGAGCACCAGCGCTACCAGGGTGCGGCGCCGCGGAGCAGCCACGAGGTCGAGGACGGCACCCTGACGCTGCGCTACGACTGCGACGACTGCGGCGTCGGGTACGAGGTGGAGGTGCCGGCCGGCACGCGGGTGCGGGTCAGCTCGGAGACCGGCGGGGTGCGGCTGTCCGGGCTGGCCGGTGAGGTGGAGGTGAAGGTCGGCACCGGCGGGGTGGAGGCTAGCGGGCTGACCTCGCCGGTGGTGCGGCTGAGCACCGGCACGGGTGGCATCGAGGCCTCGTTCGCGGGGAGCCCGAACACGGTGGAGGCCCGGGCGGAGACCGGCGGGGTCCGGGTCCGGGTGCCGGCGGGGGAGGCGTACGCGGTGGACGCGAGCGCCGGCACGGGCGGCGTCTCGGTGGAGGTGCCCCGCGGGCCCGGTGCGGTGCGCAGCATCACGGCGCGGACGGAGACGGGTGGAGTGACGGTCGGCAGTGTCTGACGGGCCGGTGCCCACGGTGCTGCCGGTAGGGCATGATCTTCTCCGCGGGGGAGGCGTCCCCGGGTACGGGGGGCAGGTGGACGGGGACCGGTTCGCACCGGGGCGGGCCTGGCGGACGTGGTTCGCCGGGGTGAGCCCCTATGTGCTGGACGGCCTGCTGGCGGTCGGCTCGGCCGGGATCTCGCTCTGGTCGGTGTACCACGACGACGTCGCCCGGCCCTGGTGGGTGTATCTGCTGGCGCTGGGCACCGCGCTGCCGCTGCCCTGGCGGCGGCGGGCCCCGGTCACCGTGATGGCCGTCAGCGGCGGGGTCTCGGCGGTGCTCTCGGTGGTCGCGCACCCGGTGATGCCGCAGCTGCCGCTGTACGCGGTGATCAGCGTCTACACGGTGGCCGAGCGCGCGCGGGACTGGCAGCGCTGGGCGGTCCTGGCCGTGGTGGTGGCGGCCAACGTGGTGGGGACCCGCTCGCCCAACGGCATGCTGTTCTCCCTGCTGACCTCGGTCGGCGCGTTCGTCTTCGGCTCACTGGTGCGGGAACTGCGCCGGCTGGCCCAGGTGGAGGCGGAGCGCGCCCGGGAGGCCGGGCGGCGGGCGGCCAGCGACGCGGCGCGCGCGGTCGCCGAGGAGCGGGGCCGGATCGCCCGGGAGATGCACGACATCCTCGCGCACGCCGTGTCGCTGATGGTGATCCAGGCGGAGGCCGGCCCGCTGGTGGTGCACAAGGACCCGGAGCGGGCGATCAGGACCTTCGACACCATCGCCGACTCCGGCCGGGACGCCATGGTGCAGCTGCGCCGGGTGCTCGGGGTGCTGAAGGAGGACGGCGCGGCACCGGAGCTGGCGCCGCAACCGCGACTGGCCGAGCTCGCGGGCCTCGTCGAGCGGGTGCGCGGGGCCGGGCTGCGGGTGCGACTGGACCTGGACGGTTCGCTCGGCCCGCTGCCCGCCGACGTCGAGGCGGCCGCCTACCGGATCGTGCAGGAGGCGCTGACCAACACGGTCAAGCACTCGGGGGCGGACCGGGCGGCCGTGCGGGTGGTCCGCGCGGGCGAGGTGCTGGAGGTCCTGGTGTCCGACAACGGGCGCGGAGTGCGCCACCAGGTGGACCGCACGGTGAGCGACTGGTCCGGCGGGCGCGGGCTGGTCGGGATCCGGGAGCGGGCCGCGGCCTGCGGCGGACGGGCCGAGGCCGGGCCCGGGCCGGAGGGGAACGGCTTCGTGGTGAGCGCCCGGCTGCCGGCGGGCGAGGGCGTGTCGAGGGAGAAGGTGGGCCGGTGAAGCCGATCCGGGTGGTCGTCGCGGACGACCAGGAGCTGGTGCGGGCCGGGTTCGGGATGATCCTGGACGCGCAGCCGGACATCGAGGTGGTCGCGGAGGCCCGCGACGGCGCCGAGGCCGTCGAGGCGGTGCGCGAGCACGGTCCGGACGTGCTGCTGCTGGACGTCCGGATGCCGGTGATGGACGGCCTGGAGGCGGCCCGCCGGGTCTGCGCGGAGTACCCGGACACCAAGGTGATCATGCTGACCACCTTCGACATCGACGACTACGTCTTCGACGCGCTCTACGCGGGGGCGAGCGGGTTCCTGCTCAAGGACGTCCGCCGGGACGACCTGGCGCACGGGGTGCGGATGGTCGCCTCGGGCGAGGCGCTGCTGGCGCCCTCGGTGACCCGCCGGCTGATCGGTGAGTTCGCCGCCCGCCGCCCGGGCGGGGCCAAGCCGCCGGCGCAGGGCGTACGGGCACCGTCCCGGCTGCTGGAACAGCTGACCCTGCGGGAGCAGGAGACGCTGCGGCTGCTGGCCCGCGGGCTCTCCAACGCGGAGATCGCCGCCGAGCTGGTGGTCAGCGAGCACACCGTGAAGACGCACGTCAGCAATGTGCTGAGCAAGCTGGGGCTGCGGGACCGGGTGCACGCGGTGGTGTTCGCCTACGAGGCCGGGGCGGTCGTCGCGGGCGAGGGCTGACCGCGTCCCGGCGGGAGCGGGCGGGACGTCTCCCCCACGCGGGGGAGACGGTGGTATCGCCGGTGCGGGTGATCCGCGACGACGCGCTCGGCGGACAGCATCCGTGGTGTCGTCAACGAACTCGCGGAGCGGAGCACACCCATGACCTTCACCAGGCTCGACCGCCTCACCCCGATCGCCGCCGTCGGCGCCCCGGTCCTGATGGCGCTGTACGGCGGTGTCCGGCTGCTGGCGGGCTCACGGGAGCCCGGCCCCGGCTGGACGGTCGGCCACACCCTGATGCTGGCGGGACTGCTGCTGTTCGGCCCGGTGCTCGCCGCGCTGCGCGGGTTGCTCGCGCCGCGCCGTCCCGGCGGCCGGATCGCCGCGAACGCGGCCGCGGGGGCGGCCTTCGCGGGCCTGGCCGCCTCGGTGGTGCAGATCGGGATCGACCTGTACGTGGGGGCGGTCGCGCAGGACAAGGCCGATCAGCACCGGCTGTTCGACAGCATCCAGAGCCGGCCGGGCGTGCTGCCGGCCTTCTACTCGGTGGGGCCGCTGCTGTTCTACGTCGGCCTGCTGGCGCTGCTGGTCGCCGCCTCCGCCGGTGCGAACCGGGCGCTGCGCTGGTGGAGCCCGGTACTGATGCTGGCCGGTACGGCCATGACGGCCGTCGACCTGGCCCTGATCCCGGCGGCCGCCGCGCTCTACCTGGCGGCGCTGGCACCGCTGGCCGGACTCGGCGGGCCGCGCCGGCCGGTCGCGGTCTGAGCGGGAGCCCGGCCGCCGGGGCCCGGGGCGGGGCGCTCGGCCCGCCGGGGCCGCCGCGCCGGAATCTCGGTGGCGGCGCGCGGCGGCGGGCCCGTACCGTCCCGGGCATGACCGCCAAGCGCCCGCTGATCGCCGTTCTGACCGGTGCCGGGATCTCCACCGACTCCGGCATCCCCGACTACCGCGGCCCGAGCGGCCTCTGGCAGCGCGATCCGCAGGCCCAGGAGCTCGTCACCATCGGCCCCTACCTGGCCGATCCGGACGTCCGCCGCCGGGCCTGGCTGCTGCGCCGGGACGCGGGCGCGCTGACCGCCGAGCCGAACGCCGGACACCTCGCGCTGGTCGAGCTGGAGCGCAGCGGGCTGCCGGTGCGGGTGCTCACCCAGAACGTGGACGGCCTGCACCAGCGGGCCGGACTGCCCGCCCGCAAGGTGCTCGAACTGCACGGCACCGCGCGGGAGGTGGAGTGCGTGAGCTGCCACGACGTCGGCCCGATGGCCGGGGTGCTGGAGCGCGTCGCCGCCGGCGAGCCGGACCCGGCCTGCCGAGGCTGCGGCGGCGTGCTCAAGCCCCGCACGGTGATGTTCGGCGAGGCACTCGACCCGGCGGTGCTCCAGCAGGCCGACGCGGTGGCCCGGGCCTGCGACCTGTTCGTCGCCGTCGGGACCAGCCTCCAGGTGTACCCGGTGGCCGCCCTCCCGCAGATCGCACGGGAGTCCGGTGCCCGGCTGGTCGTCGTCAACGGCGAGCCCACACCGTTCGACGAGGTGGCGGACGAGGTGATCCGCGAGCCGATCTCCACCGCGCTCCCGGCCCTGGTCCGCAAGCTGGTGGCAGAGCACGCCTAGGCAGGACGGGCCCGGGGGCCGTACGCTCCTGGACCGGGCGGACCGCGTGCGTACGCTGATCACCCGGCTCCCCCCTCACGGCCAGGAGTGATCGATCGATGACGACGACGAAGTTCGACCCCTGGTCGGCGGCGTTCGTGGCACACCCCTACGACGCGTACACCGAGCTGCGCGAGCACGCCCCGGTGACGTACTACGAGCCGACCGGCCAGTGGCTGGTGTCGCGCCACGAGGACGTCAGCGCGCTGCTGCGGGACCGGCGGCTGGGGCGGACGTACACCCACCGCTTCACCCACGAGGAGTTCGGCCGGCCCGCGCCCGACCCGGCGCACGAGCCGTTCCACACGCTCAACGACCACGGGCTGCTCGACCTGGAGGCGCCCGACCACACCCGGATCCGGCGGCTGGTCTCCAAGGCCTTCACCCCGCGGATGGTCGAGGGGCTGCGTCCGACCGTCCGGCGGCTCGCCGCAGACCTCGTGGACGGGCTGCTCGCGGCGGGCGGCGGCGACCTGATCGCCGCCGTCGCCGAGCCGCTCCCGGTCGCGGTCATCGCTGAGATGCTGGGCGTACCGGAGAGCGACCGGCACCTCCTGCGGCCGTGGTCCGCCGACATCACCGGCATGTTCGAGCTCAACCCGACCGAGGAGGCCGCCCGCCGGGCCGTCACCGCGAGCACCGAGTTCTCGGAGTACCTGCGCGCCCTGATCCGCGCGCGCCGGGACCGGCCCGGCTCCGACCTGATCAGCGCGCTGATCCAGGCCCAGGAGGGCGCCGACGCGCTCAGCGAGCAGGAGATGATCTCCACCTGCGTGCTGCTGCTGAACGCCGGCCACGAGGCGACCGTCAACACCACCGGCAACGGCTGGTGGGCGCTGTTCCGCAACCCCGGCGAACTCGCCCGGCTGCGCGGCTCGGTGGACGAACTGCTGCCCACCGCCGTCGAGGAGCTGATGCGCTGGGACACCCCGCTGCAGATGTTCGAGCGCTGGGTGCTGGAGGACATCGAGATCCGCGGCGTCACCGTTCCGCGCGGCTCCGAGGTCGCACTGCTCTTCGGCTCCGCCAACCGGGATCCGGTCCGCTTCGCCGACCCCGACCGGCTCGACCTCGGCCGGGCCGACAACCCGCACATCACCTTCGGCGCCGGAATCCACTTCTGTCTCGGCGCTCCGCTCGCCAGACTGGAGCTCACCGAGTCCTACGGCGCTCTGCTGCGCCGGGCGCCCGGCCTGCGGCTGGTCCGCGAGCCCGAGTGGCGCCCGGGCTACGTGATCCGGGGGCTGGAGGAACTGCTGGTCGAGATCTAGGGGGAGTCGTGGGCAAGGCGACGGGCACGCTGCTGGGCCTGGCGATCGGGGACGCGCTGGGGCGGCTGACCGAGTTCCACACGATCGAGATGATCGCCGCCTACCAGGGGCCGAACTGGCGGCAGCTCCCGCTCGCCCGGAAGGCGCTGGTCACCGACGACACCCAGATGGCGCTCGCCCTCGGCCGCGCCCTGCGCACCGCCCTGGAGCGCGGGCCGCTCGGGCCGCTGCGCCTGGAGCGCCCGCTGCGCGAGGAGTTCGTCGACTGGTGGCGGTCACCGGAGAACAACCGCGCGCCCGGGATGACCTGCCTGCGCTCCTGCTACCGGCTCAGTGACGGCCGACGCTGGCAGGAGGCGAGCGACGTCGGCTCCAAGGGCTGCGGTGCCAACATGCGGGTCGCCCCGATCGGCCTGGTCAAGGAGCTGAGCCCGCGCCAGCTCTCCGGGGCCGCCCAGCTGCAGTCCGCCCTCACCCACGGCCACCCCACCGCGCTCGCGGCCAGCGACCTCACCGCGTACGCGGTCCGCAGGCTCACCGAGGGCCTGCCGCCGGCCGGGCTGCCCGCCGAACTGCGGGCGTACGCGCTGGCCAGCCGCACCCGGTACGACGAGTTCTGGCTCGGCGACCTCGCGCGGCATGCCCAGGACCCCTCGCCGGAGCACTTCATCTCCCGCGGCTGGGACGACTGCCTCGGTGTCCTCGACCGGCTGGACGCGGCGCTCGCCGCACCCGACGTCGAGGCGGACCCGTGCCTGGCCACCGGCGAGGGCTGGATCGCCGAGGAGGCGCTCGCCACCGGCCTGCTCTGCTTCCTGCTGCTGCCGGACGACCCGGTCGCGGCCGTGCGCCGGGCCGCGTACTCCTCCGGCGACTCCGACTCCATCGCCTGCCTGACCGGCGCCTTCGCCGGCGCGCACCTGGGCGCGTCGGCCTGGCCGGCGGACTGGGTCGAGCGGATCGAGTACCGGGACGAGCTGCTCGCGCTCGGCGCCCTCTGGGACTGACGGCGCGGCGCGGGAGCCGGGAACCGCCCGGGCGCCGGCCGCGTCGAACCGCCATGACGAGCCGCACTCGCAGCACCCGCAGCCGCACCAGCCGCCGGTCGGCGGCCCCGTTCCTCGCCCCGTTCCTCGCCCCGTTCCTCGCCGCCGTGCTCGCCGCACCGCTGTTCACCGGCTGCGGCAGCACGGGCGCCGCCGACCCGGTCGTCGTCCGGGCCTCCGCGCCCACCTCCGCGCCCCCCGCCGACCCGGCCCAGGTCTCGGCGACCGCCGCCGCCACCAGCGCCTTCGGCCTGGACCTGCTGCACACCCTCACCGCCGCGCCCGACGGGGCCGGCCGCAACCTCGTGCTCTCGCCGTCCGGTCTGGCCACCGTGCTCGCCATGGTGCTGCCCGGGGCCCGCGGCACGACCACCGACGAACTCGCCAAGGCCCTGCACACCGGGCTCACCCCGCAGCAGTACGCCCTCGCCACCGGTGCCCTCAACCGCCCCGCCCCGCCCACCGCCGGTCTGACCCTGCGCCAGGCGGACGACCTCTGGGCCCAGCAGGGCTTCCCGCTCGACCAGGGCTATCTGGCCACCCTGGCCGCGGCCTTCGGCACCGGCGTGCACACCGCCGACTTCCGCAAGGACCCGCAGGGCGCCCGCAAGGCCGTCAACGCGGCGGTCGAGAAGGCGACCGAGGGCCGGATCAAGGACCTCTTCGGTGAGAAGGCGATCAACCCGGACACCCGCCTGGCGCTCACCGACGCGCTCTACCTGAAGGCGAAGTGGGCCGTCCCGTTCAAGCCCGCGCAGACCTCCGACCGGCCGTTCCACCGCCTGGACGGCTCGACCCCCGCCGTCGCCACGATGGCGCAGCGCGGCACCTTCCGCTACGCCGAGGGCTCCGGCGGTATCGTCGGCGAGCCCTGGCAGGCCGTCGAACTCCGCTACGCGGACGGCGGGATGGCGATGGACCTGCTGGTGCCCGCGCAGGGCGGGTTCGAGGCCTTCCGGAAGGGCCTGGACCAGGCCCAGCTCACGATGATCCTGGACTCGCTCGCCGAGCGGCCGGTCGACCTCACCCTGCCGCGCTTCCACTTCGACACGGCCAACGAGCTGACGCCGGCCCTGCGCGCGCTCGGCGTCAACGCCGCCTTCGACGCCGCCGACCTCAGCGGCATCCCCGGACCGGGGGCGGGCGAACAGCTGAAGATCGGCACGGTGGTGCAGAAGGCCACCGTCCAGGTGGACGAGGAGGGTACGGTGGCCGCCGCCGGCAGCGGTGTCGGCATCGAGGCGGCGGGCGCGGCGGCCCCGCAGAAGGCCGTCGAGCTGCACATCGACCGGCCGTTCCTGTTCCTGATCAGGGACACCGCCAGCGGCCGGCCGCTCTTCCTCGGGCAGGTCGCCGACCCGCAGGCCGGCTGACCGGCTGACCGTCGCGCAGGGTCCGCATCCGGGCCTGTGTCCCAGCGGCCCAGCGGCCCGGTGACGCGAGGCCCGGTGACGCGGTGCGAGGGCCCGGCGCGCGGCGCCCGGTCACCAGGCCGGGTAGCGCCCGCCGAGGGCCGGGTGGGTCGGCTCACGGCTGCCGAACAGCACCAGCAGGTCGTCCGCCACCCGCAGCAGCGTCTCCCCGCCCTCGACGGCCTCGGTCCAGGCCGCCGGCAGGGCCGCCGCACCGTACGCCGCGCCGACCAGGTTGCCGCAGACCGCGCCGGTGGAGTCGCTGTCCCCGGAGTGGTTCACCGACAGCAGCAGCGCCGTCCGGGCCGGATCCGGCCCGGACGCGGCGGCCAGCAGGCAGTACACCGCGATCGCCAGGCACTCCTCGGCGATCCAGCCGAGTCCGACCCGCTCCACCGCCTCCGCCGAGGGCTCCGCCTCCTCGGCCACCCGCACCGCCCGGTGCAGCGCCAGGACGGTCTCCTTGGAGGCCGGGAGGTCCCGGGTCTGCTCGACGACCTGCCCGACCGCCGTCCACGGCTCGACCCCGTCCACCAGCCGCTCGACCAGGGCCGCGAACGCGCCCGCCGCCAGATAGCCGGTCGGGTGCCCGTGGGTGAGCTGCGCGCACTGCGCGGCCAGCCCGAAGGACTGCTCGACGCCCAGCCGGGCCAGCCCGAACGGCGCCGAGCGCATCACCGTGCCGCACCCCTTGGAGTGCGCGTTGATCGGCCCCGGCTGCCCGAACGGCGCCGGTGCCTGGAACTCCGGGTGGTACGACACCCCGCTCAGGCAGGCGTTGCCGGGCGCCCGCCGCGCGTACAGGAACGGCTGCCGCAGCAGCCAGCCGTCGTACGGGCGGGGGAGCGGCCGCTGGTCCGGCGCGCCCTGCTGCTGCGTCAGCAGCCAGCGCCGGTAGGCGCCGTGGACGGCCTCCGGCACCGAGCCGCCGCCGCCCGACCAGCCCCGGACGAAGCCGCGGATCAGCCCCTCGGCGGTGAACAGCGTCATCTGCGTGTCGTCGGTGACCTCGGCGATCCGGCCGCCGCTCGGCAGCCCGGTCACCCCGGCCCGGCCGTACTGCTCCCGGATCTGGTGCAGCTGCTGGAACTCCACCGGCCAGCCCAGGGCATCGCCGACGCCCCCGCCGAGCAGCGCCCCGCGCACCCGGTCCGCGTACCCCGACTCCGTCACCGCCACCGTCGCTCCCCCTTGCTTCTGGGGCCCGCCCGGCCGATCGGGCCGAGGTCGGCCGGACCGGCCGGACCGGCCCTGACGATGTCCGTTCTATCAGGCCCGGCCGCTACCGCCGGATCTCCCCGGCCCGGCCGTGCAGGGCGGCCCGGTCGGCGGCCGCCCGGCCCGCCACCCAGCCCTCGCCGTCGCTCACCCGGACCCGCTGCGAGACCAGCTTCGGGAACATCCGCCCGACCTGCTGGTCGACCGCCTCGGTCCGGGCCGCCAGCGCCGGAAGCAGCCGCTCGTCCGGCACCAGCCGCGCCTCGGTGCCGTCCTCGCGCAGGTGCCGGCCGGCCGCCGCGTCGCTGGTGGCCTGCTCGGTCGCGGCGGTCAGCCGCTCGCGGATCCGCGCCGCGTACGCGACGAGGAAGGAGTGCCGGAACGCCTTGGTGCGCGAGGCGCCGTCCAGGTGCTGGCGGGAACCGGCCTTGTTCATCGCGTGCGTCGCCTGCACCAGCAGCGAGGTGTACAGCAGCTCGACGCCGTCCAGATCGCCGTCGAAGCCGATGATGGTGCAGAAGCCGAACTCCTTCGCCCACACCACCCGGCACCGGTTCGCCGCCGCCACCGCGTCCAGCAGCATCGTCTTCGGCACCTCGTAGGGGTTGTCCACGCCGATCCGCAGCGCCGCCGGGGCGTCGCGGTCCTCGCCCCCGACCGCCAGCAGCGCCTCGTCGATGCTGTGCTGGGCCATCAGCTGCTGGGCCTTGGCGGTGAGCGCCTCGGCCTCCTCCGGGTACTCGGTGGACTCGGCCTTCGCCAGCAGCGCCCGGACCCGGGACAGCATCCGCGGCTCGCCCGGTACCGGCCCCTGCGCCCGCCGCTCCACCCGGGGCGCCTGCCCGCCCGGTCCGCCCTGTCCGGGCGCCGGGCCGACCGCGGCGATCGGGGGCAGCCGGCCCCAGCTGCGCAGCAGCTCCAGGAGGGTCGTGGCCAGCGCGAACCGGTCCAGCCGGTGCCGGTGGGCGAACGCTCCCAGGTACGTTTCGTCGCCCTCCCACCACACCTCGGTCTCCAGCTCGCGCAGCTGCTCCTGCCAGCGCCGGTCCGTCGCGGCCGCCGGGTGGCGCCGGTTCTCGGCGGCGATCAGGTCCACCGCGAGCGCCAGGTGCACCGGCTTCAGCTCCCGCCGCACCACCCGGGCCAGGTCCGCCGGCCGCCAGCCCGCCGACCAGCACCGCCCGACCGCCGTGTCCGCGTACCCGAGCAGCGCCCGGCTCACCGCCTGCCACTGGCCGGGGGAGGCGGCCAGCAGCGAGGCCCCGGTGTCCAGCGCGAGGTCCAGGCCCTCGTCCGGCGCCGTCAGCACCGCCCGCACCGCCTGCTCCAGTAGCGGTCCGGCGCTCCCGTTCGCCCCGGTCCCGCCCTGCTGGCTGCGCTTGCCCACGGTGTCGCCTGCTCTCGTCGTGCCCGTCCTGCGGTCAGGACGGCCTTCGCCCATGATGCCGGAGCGCCCGGCCCCGACGACGGGGACCGGGCGCCCGCACGGGTGCTCGACCGGGCGCGGCCGTCAGCGCTCGACGGCCTTGGCCAGGATCTCCGGGACCCGCTCCAGCAGGCGGCCGGCGGCCAGCCGGATGCCGAGGAAGGCGATCAGCGCGCCGTACAGCGGGCCGAGCGGCAGTACCGGCCAGGCCGGGCCGTCGGAGAGCAGCGCCCAGCCGAGGTAGCCGGTCACCGGCAGGCTGAGCAGCGCGGCGCCGAACATCGAGCCGAAGCTGTTGAGCATCACCAGTCCGCCCTGACCGGGGGCGGCGTTGCGCATCGGGCTGCTGTCGGCCGGCATGGTGTACGGCGCCAGCACACTGAGCACCGCGCCGATCGCGATGCCGCAGCCGAGCAGGCCGAGCGCCAGGCCGAGCGCCGGCGCCAGACCGGCCCAGTCACCGGTCACACCGGCCAGGAACAGCGCCAGTACCAGGGTGACCGGTACCGCGTAGGAGAGCACCGCGTACGCCCGCCCGCGCAGTTCCTCGCGGGCGTCGGCGGGGGTGAGCAGGGTGGCGGCGACCATCCAGAACGCCGAGCCGTCCATGCCGAACAGGTTGAGCATCTGCAGGCCGAGGAACATCCCGGTGGCGGCCAACAGGTAGACGCTCGACCAGCCCTGGACCACCGAGAGCACGCAGATCACCAGCGTCATCCCGATGCTGGTGAAGACGGCGGCCTTGGCCCGCGGCTCCCGCCAGGCGTAACGCAGGTGACGCTGCATCACCGCGCCGGTCCGGCCCGCAGGCAGGAACCCCCAGCTGCGCGAGGCCTGCACGCCGCGCGCCACCTCCAGGGTGGAGGCGTCGGCGGTGACCATCAGCTGCTGGAGGCTGGAGCGCCACCAGCGCAGCAGCAGCACCAGCAGGCCGGCCGTCGAGGCCAGCTGGAGCAGCGCCAGCGCGTACCGGCCCTCGCCGGCGGTGCGGCCGGCATCCACCCCGGCGACCGGCGGCACCCAGCGCAGCACCGACGCGATCGGTGCCAGCGGGCTGAGGTCGAGGCCGTCCTTCCCGGCCTTGCCGAACACGCTCTGCGAGCCGACGTTGGCGACCTGGATCAGCAGCGCGAAGAGCAGCCCGCCGAAGATCGCGAAGTCCTTGCCGCGCCGGCTGGAGAGCAGCCGGGCGTTGCCCGCCGCGACCGCTCGGGAGAGCGTCACCAGGCTGAGCACCGCCAGCGGGACTCCGACCACCGCGGCCACGGCCGAGGCGGCGCCGTTCGCGCCGGACAGCGCCGCACCGGTGAGCAGGACCAGGGCGATCAGCGGTCCGGGGCCGATCAGCGCGGCCAGCACCGAGCCGCGCAGCAGCGGGCCGGGGCGCAGCGGCAGCATGGTGAGCCGGGTCGGGTCGGCGCTCTCGTCGGTGGAGAAGAGGAAGAGCGGCAGCGCCGCCCAGCTGATGGTGAGGGCACCGACCAGCGTCACGCCCGCGTCGCCGGCGCCGCGGTGCCCGTTCAACACGGCCATCGCGAGCGCGACCAGCGCGGCGAACAGCAGGCCGACCACCGCGCCGACGACGTAGAGCACCGCCCGCCCGCGGCTGCGCCGCAGGCCGTTGCGGAGCAGCCGGAGCTTGAGCGACACGAGGGTGCGGACCACGACGCGTCCGTCCGGCACGGGCGTGCGGGTGGTGCGGGCCTCGGCGGGGGCGGCACTCACCGCTCGCCCCCGAGCCAGTCGAGGGCCTGGCCGTCGTCCTCGCGGACGCCGATCAGGTCCAGGAACGCCTCGTGCAGGCTGCGCCCGCCGCGGACGGTGTCCAGCGAGCCCTGGGCGATCACCCGGCCGGCGTTGACCACGGCGACCCAGTCGCAGAGCTGCTCGACGAGCTCCATGACGTGGCTGGAGAAGACCACGGTCGAGCCGGCCGCCGCGTAGCGCTTGAGCACGCCGCGGATGGTCTGGGCGGAGACCGGGTCGACGCCCTCGAAGGGCTCGTCCAGGAAGAGCACGTCCGGATTGTGCAGCAGCGCGGCGGCCAGGCCGATCTTCTTCCGCATGCCGGTGGAGTAGTCGGCGACCAGCTTGTCGGCGTGGCCGGCGAGGTCCAGGACGGTCAGCAGCTCCTCGGCGCGGCGGTCCACCTCCGCACCGGGCAGGCCGCGCAGCCGGCCGTTGTACTGGAGCAGTTCGCGGCCGCTGAGCCGCTCGAACATCCGCAGGCCCTCGGGCAGGATGCCGATCCGGGCCTTGGCGGCGACCGGGTCGGCCCAGACGTCGGCGCCGTGCACCAGGACGGTGCCCTGGTCGGGCCGGAGCAGTCCGGTGACCATGGACAGCGTGGTGGTCTTGCCGGCGCCGTTCGGGCCGACCAGGCCGATGAACGCGCCGGCCGGCAGCTCCAGGCTCAGCCCGGCGACCGCCGCCTGGCTGCCGAAGTGTTTCCACAGCCCCTGGATGCTGACGGCGGATGCTGTTGGGGACGCGGGGACTGGGAACGGCGGCGGCGCTGACGCCTGCATGGCGGCCTTCTCTGCTGGGGAACGGGTGAATGTCCGGGCCAGCCTGCCACTGCCCGGGGCGGGCTGTCGTCCGGATCGGCGATCACCGATGGGTCGGGGCCGAACGGGTGAGTGCGCAGGCCCGGCCGAAGTGCGCCGAGGCCGGTCCGGGAAAGTGGCAACTACTCAGGGCCCCTGTTCGTCCTGCACTATGAAGGCCAGTGAGCGCGCACGGCGCGCCGGGGTGTCGGAGGTGGCGGATGGCCGTTCAACCGTGGGGCGAGCAGGGCCCCGGGTACGGAGGACGGCCGCCCCAGGTACCGGCCAAGCCGTATGCGCAGCCGTACGCGCAGCCCGCGCCGATGCCCCAGGCGGCGATGCGGGCTGCGCACACGGACCGGGACCGCACCGTCGACGTGCTGAAGGCCGCGTTCGCCGAGGGCCGGCTCTCCGCCGACGAGTACGGCCAGCGCTTCGACGCGGCGAGCGCCGCGCAGACGTACGGCGAGCTGGCCCGGCTGGTGGCCGATCTGCCCTCCGGTCCGATGGTGACGCCGATGGCACCGATGACGGCCGTCGGCCACCCGGTGCCGCAGACCTTCCTGCTGCCGCCCCCGCCGGTGCCGTCCCGGCCGACCAACGGCACGGCCGTGGCGTCGATGGTGCTCGGCCTGTTGGGGCTGGGACTGCCCGCCGTGATCACCGGCCACATCGCCAAGGCCCAGATCCGGGAGCGCAACGAGGAGGGCGACACGATGGCCACGGTCGGCCTGGTCTTCGGTTACCTGGCGAGCGCGATCTACACCCTGCTGATGCTGGCCCTGATCGCCTGATCGCCTGATCGCCTGATCGCCTGATCGCCTGATCGCCTGACGCCGGCCCCGGCCCCGGCCCCGGCCCCGGGTGGGCGCCGCCCGCTCCGGTGGCGGCGCCCGCCCGGGTGTGGTAGAGCGGCAGGAGGACGGTTCGACACCGGGCGGCCGTGCGCGGGACACCGCGGCGCCACCTGGCCCACGGCCGCGACCTGCGGCGTTGCATTTGTTTTGACCGAGCCCGATGCGCTAGGTACGCTCTGACCTTGTGCCTGGGGTGTCCCCGGGTCCTTGTGCGTGCATGCACACCGGCCGCCGCGCCGAGCCGGAGCACCTTTCAGTGCTCCGCGCGTTGAGCGCCGTCGCTGTACATCAGCTCATGGGATTCCGTGTCGGAATAGCCCAACACACCCGACCGCGTGGGTCGACCACGGGGCCGTGTGCGATGGAGACACCGCAGGTTAGTTTCACCAAGCCTTGGCACACAGAAAACGGAGAAACGGTGCCTACGATCCAGCAGCTGGTCCGAAAGGGCCGGCAGGACAAGGTCGAGAAGAACAAGACTCCCGCGCTGAAGGGCTCGCCCCAGCGCCGCGGGGTCTGCACGCGTGTGTACACGACCACCCCGAAGAAGCCGAACTCGGCGCTTCGTAAGGTCGCCCGTGTGCGCCTCACCAGCGGGATCGAGGTCACCGCTTACATCCCGGGCGAGGGCCACAACCTGCAGGAGCACTCCATCGTGCTGGTGCGCGGTGGTCGTGTGAAGGACCTTCCTGGTGTCCGCTACAAGATCATCCGCGGTTCGCTCGACACCCAGGGTGTCAAGAACCGCAAGCAGGCCCGCAGCCGCTACGGCGCCAAGAAGGAGAAGTAAGAATGCCTCGTAAGGGCCCCGCCCCGAAGCGCCCGGTCATCATCGACCCGGTTTACGGCTCCCCCGTCGTCACCCAGCTGGTCAACAAGATCCTGCTGCACGGCAAGCGTTCCACCGCCGAGCGGATCGTCTACGGCGCCCTCGAGGGCGTCCGTGAGAAGACCGGCTCGGACCCCGTCGTGGCGCTGAAGCGCGCGCTGGAGAACGTCAAGCCGGCCCTCGAGGTCAAGTCCCGCCGTGTCGGTGGCGCGACCTACCAGGTTCCGGTCGAGGTCCGTCCGGGCCGCGCCAGCACCCTGGCGCTGCGCTGGATGGTCGGTTACTCCCGCGCCCGTCGCGAGAAGACCATGACCGAGCGCCTGATGAACGAGATCCTCGACGCCAGCAACGGCCTGGGCGCTTCCGTGAAGCGTCGTGAGGACACCCACAAGATGGCCGAGTCCAACAAGGCCTTCGCGCACTACCGCTGGTAGTCCCAACCCCGTCACTAGACAGAGAGAGAACGAGCCACCATGGCTGCAACCTCCCTTGACCTCGCCAGGGTCCGCAACATCGGGATCATGGCGCACATCGACGCGGGCAAGACCACCACCACCGAGCGGATCCTGTTCTACACCGGTGTCTCGTACAAGATCGGTGAGGTCCACGATGGCGCTGCCACCATGGACTGGATGGAGCAGGAGCAGGAGCGCGGCATCACGATCACGTCGGCCGCGACGACCTGTCACTGGACGCTCGACGGCGTTGACAACACGATCAACATCATCGACACCCCGGGTCACGTCGACTTCACCGTCGAGGTGGAGCGCTCGCTGCGCGTCCTCGACGGTGCCGTCACGGTGTTCGACGGTGTCGCCGGTGTCGAGCCCCAGTCCGAGACCGTGTGGCGGCAGGCTGACCGCTACGGCGTCCCGCGCATCTGCTTCATCAACAAGCTGGACCGCACGGGCGCGAACTTCTTCTTCTGCGTCGACACCATCGTGGAGCGCCTCGGCGCGACCCCGCTGGTGATGCAGCTCCCGATCGGTGCCGAGGCGGACTTCCAGGGCGTTGTCGACCTGGTCCGCATGAAGGCGCTGGTCTGGACGGCCGAGGCCGCCAAGGGCGAGATGTACGACATCGTCGACATCCCGGCCGACCTGGTGGAGCAGGCCGAGGAGTACCGCGAGAAGCTGCTGGACACCGTGTCGAACGTCAGCGACGAGGTGATGGAACTCGCCATGGAGGGCGAGGACGTCCCCGAGGCGCTGCTCATCGCCGCGATCCGCAAGGGCACGCTGAACTCGGACTTCACGCCGATCTTCTGTGGCACCGCCTTCAAGAACAAGGGCGTTCAGCCCCTGCTCGACGCGGTCGTCAACTACCTCCCGTCGCCGCTGGACATCGAGTCCATCGAGGGCACCAAGCCCGGCGACGACACGGTCAAGATCTCCCGCAAGGCGTCGGACGACGAGCCGCTCGCGGCTCTGGCGTTCAAGATCATGTCCGACCCGCACCTGGGCAAGCTCACCTTCGTCCGGATCTACTCCGGGCGCCTTGAGGCCGGCACCGCCGTCCTCAACGCGGTGAAGGGCCGCAAGGAGCGGATCGGCAAGATCTACCGCATGCACGCCAACAAGCGTGAGGAGATCGAGTCGGTGGGCGCCGGCGACATCGTCGCCGTCATGGGTCTCAAGCAGACCACCACCGGTGAGACCCTGAGCGACGAGAAGCACCCGGTCATCCTGGAGTCCATGGACTTCCCGGCCCCGGTCATCCGCGTCGCGATCGAGCCGAAGTCGAAGGGTGACCAGGAGCGTCTGGGCACCGCGATTCAGCGGCTGGCCGAGGAGGACCCGTCCTTCCAGGTCAACACCGACGAAGAGACCGGCCAGACCATCATCGCGGGTATGGGCGAGCTGCACCTCGAGGTGCTGGTCGACCGTATGAAGCGTGAGTTCAAGGTCGAGGCCAACGTCGGCAAGCCGCAGGTCGCGTACCGCGAGACGATCCGCAAGGCCGTCGAGCGCATCGACTTCACGCACAAGAAGCAGACCGGTGGCTCCGGCCAGTTCGCGAAGATCCAGATCGCGATCGAGCCGATCGAGTCCGGCGAGGGCTACGAGTTCGTCAACAAGGTCACCGGTGGCCGCGTGCCGAAGGAGTACATCCCTTCGGTCGACGCCGGCTGCCAGGAGGCCATGGAGTTCGGCGTGCTCGCCGGCTACCCGCTCCAGGGTGTCCGCGTGACGCTGCTCGACGGTGCCTCGCACGACGTCGACTCCTCCGAGCTCGCGTTCAAGATCGCCGGTTCGATGGCCTTCAAGGAGGGCGCTCGCAAGGCGTCCCCGGCGCTGCTCGAGCCGATGATGGCCGTCGAGGTCACCACGCCCGAGGACTACATGGGCGATGTGATCGGCGACATCAACTCTCGCCGTGGCCAGATCCGGTCCATGGACGAGCGTTACGGTGCCCGCGTCGTCTCGGCGCTGGTGCCCCTCTCCGAGATGTTCGGCTACGTCGGTGACCTGCGCAGCAAGACCTCTGGTCGCGCGAGCTACTCGATGCAGTTCGACTCGTACGCCGAGGTTCCGCGGAACGTGGCGGACGACATCATCGCCAAGGCCAAGGGCGAGTAAGGACCGGCGCGAGCCGAGTCCCTACCCGAGGCCGCAGGACATCCCGACATTCGGGACGATTGCGAACCCTTAGGCTATTAGGAGGCGACCCGGGAGAATCCGACCGGATTCTCCCGGGGCCTCCGCCCCCACCCGCGGGACGGTGCAGGGCGCTCCCGGGCGCCCCGTGCCCAACCCGATCAAAGACCAACTGACGTCAGCACGGCGTACAGAACTGTCCTCAGGAGGACTGCAGTGGCGAAGGCGAAGTTCGAGCGGACGAAGCCCCACGTCAACATCGGCACCATTGGTCACATCGACCACGGTAAGACGACCCTTACCGCGGCCATCACCAAGGTGCTGCACGACGCTCACCCGGACATCAACCCCTTCACGCCGTTCGACCAGATCGACAAGGCGCCGGAGGAGCGGCAGCGCGGTATCACCATCTCGATCGCGCACGTCGAGTACCAGACCGAGGCGCGTCACTACGCCCACGTCGACTGCCCGGGTCACGCGGACTACATCAAGAACATGATCACCGGTGCGGCCCAGATGGACGGTGCGATCCTCGTCGTCGCCGCCACCGACGGCCCGATGCCGCAGACCAAGGAGCACGTCCTCCTGGCCCGCCAGGTCGGCGTCCCCTACATCGTCGTCGCCCTGAACAAGGCCGACATGGTGGACGACGAGGAGATCCTGGAGCTCGTCGAGCTCGAGGTCCGTGAGCTCCTCTCCGAGTACGAGTTCCCGGGCGACGACCTGCCGGTCGTCCGCGTCTCCGCGCTGAAGGCGCTGGAGGGCGACAAGGAGTGGGGCGAGAAGCTCCTCGGCCTGATGGCGGCGGTCGACGAGGCCATCCCGACCCCGGCCCGCGCCGTGGACCAGCCGTTCCTGATGCCGATCGAGGACGTCTTCACGATCACCGGTCGTGGCACCGTCGTCACCGGTCGTATCGAGCGTGGCATCCTCAAGGTCAACGAGACTGTCGACATCATCGGCATCAAGGAGACCAAGACCACCACCACGGTCACCGGTATCGAGATGTTCCGCAAGCTGCTCGACGAGGGCCAGGCCGGCGAGAACGTCGGTCTGCTCCTCCGTGGCATCAAGCGCGAGGATGTCGAGCGCGGCCAGGTCATCATCAAGCCCGGTTCGGTCACCCCGCACACCGAGTTCGAGGCTCAGTCCTACATCCTGTCGAAGGACGAGGGTGGCCGTCACACCCCGTTCTTCAACAACTACCGCCCGCAGTTCTACTTCCGTACCACGGACGTGACCGGCGTCGTGACCCTCCCCGAGGGCACCGAGATGGTCATGCCGGGCGACAACACCGCCATGACGGTCGTGCTGATCCAGCCGATCGCCATGGAGGAGGGCCTGAAGTTCGCCATCCGTGAGGGTGGCCGTACCGTCGGCGCCGGCCAGGTCACCAAGATCCTCAAGTAATCGAGGCTCTTGACCTGCCTGTGTCTCACAGGTGATGTTCGAAGGGCCCCGCACACCTCGGTGTGCGGGGCCCTTCGGCGTGTCGGGTGTGCCCGTACGGTGCGGGTGGTGTGACCGGCTCCTTCATGATTTGTCTAGATCGTGCTGCTATTCTGGCTGCTCACTGAGGTCTCCCTCGTCGCTGTCCGCGATCCTCCGGTTGCGGAGGGAGAAGAGTCCCGGCTGGTGGGTCGTCCCAGCAGGGGTCATGCCTTCACGGTCGCTCTCGGACACCTAGGGGACAGGCGAACACGGATGTTCAACTCAGCAGCAGGTGCGGATGGCTCGGCGGTTCGACCGGCACCGGTGTTGTCGGTCGTGATGCCGATCTACAACGAGCAGGAGGCCCTGCCGCTGACGGTTCAGCGCCTGCGTCCGATCCTGGACGAGCTGGGGATCGACTACGAGGTCGTCGGTATCGACGACGGCAGCACCGACGCCACCCCGGCGATCATGCAGAAGATCCGCCAGGACTGGCCGGAGTTCCGGATCGTCCGCTTCGCGCGCAACTCCGGTCACCAGGCGGCGCTGACCGCCGGTATCCACCGCGCCTACGGCGACTACGTGGTGTCCATCGACGCCGACCTGCAGGACCCGCCGGAGAAGATCCCCGAGATGCTCTCGCTCGCCCGCGAGAAGAACCTCGACATCGTCTACGGGGTGCGCGGCGACCGCGGCACCGACACCTTCTTCAAGCGACGGACCGCCGGCGCCTACTACTGGCTGATGCGCAAGCTCGTCGGCAAGAACATGCCGAACCAGGCCGGTGACTTCCGCCTGCTCAGCCGGGCTGCGGTGGACGCGCTCAAGGCGATGCCCGAGCACCAGCCGGTCTACCGCCTGCTGGTCCCGTGGCTGGGCTTCCCCAGCGGCGAGGTCGTCTACGTCCGCGAGGAGCGGGTCGCGGGCAGCACGCACTACCCGCTGTCCAAGATGGTCCGCCTCGCCATCGACAGCATCACCAACTTCTCCGCCAGCCCGCTGCGGCTCGCCACCTGGCTCGGCCTGCTGAGCTTCGTGCTCTGCTTCTGCCTGGGGATCTACACCGCGGTCGAGTACGCGCTCGGCAAGACCGTGCCCGGCTGGTCCTCGCTGTTCGTCGGCATGCTCTTCCTGGGCGCCGTCCAGCTGGTCTGCATCGGTCTGCTCGGCGAGTACGTCGGCCGGATCTACTCGGCGGCGCAGGCCCGGCCGGCCTACTTCGTCGGGTACGACTCGGCGGAGGCCGACGACCCGGTCGGCGCCCGCCGGAGCGAAGCCTCGTACGCAGGCTGACGGACGCTCCGTCAGTGGTGGTGGCTGCCACCGGCAGAGCGGAGTCCGCGTGACCGCGGCGCACGTCGGCAGAGCTGGGACGACAGAACGGACAGCATGGGCACGGAACGAACGGCAACCCCGACGGAGGCCCCCGCCGGGGACCGGTCCGGAAGTCCGGACGGTGCCGTACCGCTGACGGGCGATCAGGCGGCCGAGCCGGTCCTGCGGCGACTGCGGCGGTTCGCCCCGGCGGTGGCGGCCTACCTGCTGTGTGCCGCCCTGCTGCTGGCCGCGGACACCTCGCCGGCCGACATCGCCCGCTACACCGGCTACGCGGCCTGGGCCGTGCTGCTGCCCGGCACCCTGGTGTTCCGGGCGCTCCGGCGCCGCCCCCACACCCTGGTCGAGGACCTCGTCCTCGGTGCGGCCACCGGGCTCGTGCTCGAACTCGGCGCCTGGGCCCTGTTCGTCTCAGGTGGCCTGCAGGACCTGGCGATCGCCTGGCCGCTGCTCGTGGTGGTGCCGTTCGCGGCGGTTCCCGCCCTGCGCCGGCACTGGCGGCCGACCGGCTACCGCCGCCAGTCGGAGGGCTGGTCGTGGGCGACGGCGGGCACGGTCGCGCTCACCTCGGTCTACTACTACGAGGTGTTCCTCTCCCGGTTCCCGATCCTGCCGCAGGACGAGACGACCCGTCAGTACGGAGACCTGCCCTACCTGCTCTCACTCGCGGGGAACGCCAAGTACAACGTCCCGCTGACGCTGCCTCAGGCGGCCGGCGAGCCCTTGCACTACCACTGGTTCACCTTCGCCCACATGGCGATGGGCGACCTGGTCGGGCACATCGACCTGCCGGTGATCGAGATGCGCCTGATGGTGCCGGCGCTCAGCGCACTGGGGGTCCTGATCACCGCGGTGGTCGCCCAGCGGCTCAGCGGCCGGGCCTGGGCGGGGCCGGTGGCGGCCCTACTGGTGTTCGCGGTGGGCGAGTTCACCGCGGCCTACCCCAACAACGTCAGCAGTTGGACCTTCGGCGCACCCGCCGTCCGGCTGATGTCCTTCGCGAGCCTGTCGCAGGCGTACAGCCAGCCGCTGCTGATCGCGCTGGTCGGCGTCGTCGGCGACGCCCTGCGGCGGGGCCGGGACGGCACCGGCGGGGGCGTCCCCGCGCTCGGCCGCGGTGCCTTCGTGCTGACCGCGCTGTTCGCGCTGGCTTCGAGCGCCGCCAAGGCGAGCTCCCTCCCGGTCACCCTCGCGGGCCTGGCCTTCGCCGGGCTCATGGCCCTGATCGGTACCCGGCGCATCCCCTGGACCATCGTGCGCCTCGGGGCCGTGGTGGCCGCGGCGCAGCTCTTCGCGACGGCCGTCGTCTTCAACTTCGAGAGCTACGGCCTGGAGATCAGTCCGCTCGGGAACGTCCACGGCTACTGGGCCGATCCGCAGCACCACCGGACGACCGCCGTCCAGGCCGTGGTCGTCGGGGGGACGCTGTTCGCGTTCGTGTTGAACCATCAGCTCAAGCTGGTCGGCATGGTGCCACTGATGTGGCGCAGGCGGCTCCGGCTGGATCCCGTGCAGTGGTTCCTGCTCGGCGGCGCGCTGGCCGGCCCGGCCGCCTATCTGGCCGTCTCCGGCTTCAACGCCAGCTACTTCACCCTGGCCGGTCTGCCGTTCGGCGCCCTGCTCTCCGCCTGGGGCTTCTGCGAGGCGTTCGAGCGGGCCGCCCTCCCGGGCCGGGCCAGGGCCGCGCTGGGCGCCGGTGCGCTGGCGCTGATCGCCGGCCTGACCTACGCGTTCTACCGACACGCCGAGGGCTGGGCGGCGTTCTCCGTCCGGGCGCTCGGATCGGGCGGCTGGAAGTCGTACTACCCGCTGCTGCCGCCCCTGGCGGCGGCGGGCGGCCTGGCCGCGCTCGCCCTTGTCTGCGCCCTCCTCTGGTGGGCTCTGGCACGGGTCGTCCCGGCGCTGCGGCGGCGGGGCGGCATCGTCCTGCTGACCATGACGCTGGCCGTCGGCGTGCCGGGGCTGGCGCTGGACGTCCTGCAGGCGCGGCACGTGCTCTGGGAGGGGACGTGGATCCTGCCGGCCACCCAGGTCGAGGGGGCGCGCTGGGTGCGGAGCCACAGCGATCCCGCCGATGTGCTGGCCACCAACAGCCACTGCTGGCAGTTCGACGACTACGCCAAGGGCCCCTGGTGCGACAACTACCGCTCGCACTGGCTGGGCGCCTACTCCGAGCGCTCGGTGCTGATCGAGGGCTGGGCGTACGCGCCGCGGCTCATGGCGACGGCCGGGGGCCAGGCGTCGGCCACCGCTCCGTTCTGGGACGAGGCGTTGTTCAAGCTCAACGAGGACGCCTTCTACCACCCCACACCGGACGTCCTGCGCCGTCTGAACGACGACCACGGAGTTCGCTACCTGGTGGTCCAGCGCAAGGCCGGCGGCGAGTCGCCGCTCCTCAAGGACCTGACCAAGCAGGTGTTCGACAACGGCCGGGTGGCCGTGTACGAGCTCTCCTGACCCGACGATCGAAGCATGGGCATCCAGATGGTCTCCACCGACAAGCCCGCCGTGCCGGCCCAGGACGGCCGGGCCGCCGAGCGGCCCGCCGCCTCGGCCAAGCGCCAGATCCCGTCCTTCCTGGTGATCGGGGTCCTGAGCACGCTGTTCTACCTGGGCCTCTACGTCGTCGCACGGCAGCTCGTGGATCCCCAGGCGGCGAACCTGATCGCCCTCGCGGTGAGCGCGGTGGCCAACACGGCCGCCAACCGGCGCTTCACCTTCGGGATCACCGGCTCCGAAGGGGCACTGCGCCATCAGCTCCAGGGGGCGGTCGCGTTCCTGATCGGGCTGGGACTGAGCAGCGGAGTGCTGGCCCTGCTGGACGTCGCGGCGCCGGACGCCTCCAAGCTGGTGGAGGTGGGCGGCCTCGTCGTCGCGAACGGCCTGGCCACCGTCGTCCGGTTCCTGCTGATGAAGGTCTGGGTCTTCAAGGACTGACCGCCGGACCCCGGACCCCGGACCGCCGGGCGTCCGGCGCCGGCCCCCACGATCAGGGGCCGGTACCGGGTCAGGCTCAGGCCGACCGGACGGGCTTCGGTTCCGCCTCGGCGTCCGGCGCGCCCTCGCGCCGGCGACGGTCCTTGAGCCGGGCCACCGGGCCGGGGGTCCAGTCCTTGAAGCGCATCGCCGGCGACTCGACGAGGTGCCAGGAGAGCGCGGCCAGCACGAGCGTGCCGGCCAGCGCGCAGGCCAGGAAGCCCACGGTGCCGTACCTGGCGTAGCCGAGCAGGGCCAGCGCCTGCTCGACCGTGAAGCCGTAGATGTAGATCCCGTACGAGTAGTCCGACTTGCGGCCGACCCGCTGGAAGGGTGCCGGGAGCCTGATCGCGAGCCAGAGCAGCAGGTAGGCGAAGGCCGGGTAGCCGATCACGAAGACCCCGCCCCAGCGCAGCGTGACCAGGAGGGTCAGCGCGGCCACCAGGGCCAGACCGTCGTGCACCGGCACCCGCTCCCGGTAGAGCTGGAAGGTCGCGCCGATCAGGAAGACGAAGCCCAGGTGGACGATGAAGTGGACGCTCAGCGAGCCCAGGAACGGCACGTTCACGCCGGAGCCCAGGTCACCGGGGATGCCCCTCCAGCCGGGTGCGTCGATCCAGTCGTTGAGGATCAGGATCCAGAGGCCGGCCGCGGCCAGCGGCACGAAGCGGCGGGCCCGCAGCAGCACTCCGCCGGCCGCCAGCGTCCCGACGACGAGGTAGCAGAGGAGTTCGTACTTGAGCGACCACAGGGCGCCGTTGACGCTGCCGTCGAAGTTGGTGCCGCGCCGGACGCCCTCCGCGATCACGCCCGAGACGTCCCAGCCGCCGGTCAGCGAGGTGTTCCAGGTGCCGCTCAGGTAGGTCTTCGGGCCGTTGGGGTGGCCCCAGAACCCGTCCAGGGTGTGGTGCTGCCACTGGTACAGCAGCGGCATGATGACCAGGGTGGACACCAGCAGCGAGCCCCAGAGGCCGGGCAGGATCCGCAGGAGCCGGTGCCAGCCGAAGCGACCGACGGTGGTCCGCCGCCCGCTGCCCGTGATCATGAAGCCGGAGAGGACGAAGAAGCCGACCACGGCCATCTTCCCGACGTCGGTCTGTTCGCCGCTCCGCTTCCACAGCGGGTCCAGATGGCCCCAGGCGAGCGGATACACGTGGGAGACGACCACGGAGGTGGCCAGCAACAGCCGCAGCAGGCCGAAGCTGTTGGCACGGCCGGAGAACAACTCGGCCAGTGTGCCCCGGGAGTGGAACAGACTGCGGGGTCTCATGAGGTCCTCGAGGGCTGGGTCGGAGCCGGCCCCGGAGCCGCGCGTCGGGCAGACCGCGTGGTCCCCGGGGCCCGGCCCTGCGTTACGCCTGGGGAGCGGCGATCTGAGCCTCCCAGAGCTCCCGGACGGCCTCGCGCAGGGTGCGCCGGGGCTCCCAGCCGAGCTGCTCGCGGGCGACGGTGATGTCGAGCTGCTGCCACTCGGTCTCCGGGCCGGTGCCGTCCGGCGCGGGGACCTCGGTGATCTCGGTGGGCACCCCGCTCTCCTCGATCAGCAGCTCGACCAGCAGCCGGGCCGAGGACGCGGCGCCGGTGCCGACGTTGACCACCGGCGGGACGTCCCGCCGGACGGCGGCGAGGAGCACGGCGTCCAGGGTGTCGGTGAGGTCGACGAAGTCGCGCTGGGCGGTGAGCGGCTGGAGCGAGAGCTGCGCGGTCTCGCCGGCCCGGCGGGCGGCGTCCAGCTTGGCGGCCATCACGCCGAGCAGGCTGTGGCCGGGCTGGCCGGCGCCGACCACGTTGCCGAGCCGCAGCGACACCGCGTCCAGCCGGCCGGCCTCGACGGCGCGGACCACGGCCTCGGTGGCGGCGAGCTTGAGCTTGCCGTACTCCATCACCGGCGCGGCGGGGTCGCTCTCGCGCTGGCTGGTGCCGACCGGCGCCATGCCGTACTCGTGCACGGTGCCGAGGTGGACCAGCCGGGCGGGGGAGGCCATCGCGGAGACGGCCTCGATCAGACGGTCCACCAGGACCACGTTGGCCTGGTACATCTGCTCGTCGTTCAGGCCCCACATGCCTCCGGCCGCGTTGACGACCGTGTCGATCCGCTCGCGGTCGAGCAGCGCGGTGAGGTCGGCGGCGGCGTCGGAGGAGATGTCGAAGGCGACGAACCGGCCGGGCGCCGGCACGGCCGGGGCCTTGCGGGCGAGGCTGACGACCTCGGCGCCCTGCTCCAGCAGGCGGGCGCCGAGCACGCGGCCGATGAAGCCGGTGCCGCCGAGGACGGCGACCCGGGAGGGGGCCGGGTGCGGTGCGGTCATTGCGGTGACTCCCTGGGACGGGGATGGGCCTGGGACGGTGACAAGCCTGGGGCGGTGTGGGGCCTGGGACGGGGGTCAGCGCGGCCGGGCGGCGGTGCTGGTGGCGTTGCGCAGCAGGGCCTTCGCCCCGTCCCACTGGCCGGCGCGCATCGCGCCCGGGACCAGGGTCAGGGCGTGGATCCGGGCCGACAGGTGCATCCGGGACGCCTTGGCGGCCCGCGGCCAGCCGTGTGCGTCCAGGCGGTCGGCGGCGTCCAGGAAGTACCGGCGGGCCTCGGTGAACCGGGTGCCGCTGAAGGCGGACGAGGAGGAGATGCTGACGGCGTGCCGGCGGTACTGGAAGGCCCGGACGTCGTCGACGACCATGTGCTCGCCGGCCTGGAGCAGGTCGATGACGAGCGCGAGGTCCTGGATGATCTCCAGGTTGTCGCGGAAGCCGGTGGTCTTCACGGCCTCGGTGCGCCAGCAGATCGACGGGAAGTACAGCCAGTTGCCCTTGAGCAGGCTGACCGCGAGCTCCTCGCCGCCCCGCAGGGTGCGGCCCTGCTGCTTGGGCGCGTAGATCCGGCGCTTGGCCTCGTCGGCGAGCGAGCTGGAGGGCTTCCCGTCGCCGTCGATCACCTGGACGCCCGGCTGGATCATCGCGACGCCGGGGTACTGCTCCAGGATCGAGCGGATCGTGGCGACGTAGTTGGGCAGCATGATGTCGTCCGTGCCCATGAACATCATGTGCTTGTACTCGGCCATGCCCAGGCACTTGCGGTAGTTGCCGGTGACGCCGAGGTTCTGCTCGTTCCGGAAGTACCGCACCCGCGGGTCGTCGAGCTCGGCGAACCACTCCGGGACGCCGGGCTCCCGGCCGTCGTCGACGACGGTCAGCCGCCAGTCGGGATCGCTCTGCGCCAGCACGCTGCGGACCGCGGCCTGCATCAGCGCGACGTTGCCGTAGTACGGAAGCAGGATTTCCAGAGTGGTCATGGTGGAGGGCACATCCGCTGGTCTGAGTCGGGGCCGGGAGCAGGGCGAAGACCCCGCGGCGGGCCCATCATACTGAGCCCGCCGAACGGCTCCCGCCGTGTCGCCCGCCGGGGCGGACGACGATGCCCGGGCCCGCGCCGGAGGGCGGCGGGCCCGGGCATCGGGCGGTTCAGCTGGTGCGCAGGCTCTCGGTGAAGGCGAGGCACTTCTCGTAGTCCGGCAGCAGGCCGGTGGCGAGCGCCTCGGCCAGCGACGGCGCGGCGTCGTCACGGGCGGACAGCTGCGGGACGTCGGTGGGCCACTCGATCCCGAGGTCCGGGTCGAGCGGGTGCACCGCGTGCTCACCGGTCGGGTTGTACGTCTCGGAGCAGACGTAGGACAGCGTGGCGTCGTCGGTCAGCGCGCAGAACCCGTGGCCGAGGCCCTCGGGGATGTAGACCGACCTGCGATCGGCGTCGTCCAGCCGGACGAACTCCCAGCGGCCGAAGGCGGGGGAGCCGACCCGCAGGTCCACGATCACGTCGAGCACCGCGCCGCGCACGCAGCTGACGTACTTGGCCTGGCCGGGCGGCACGTCGGCGAAGTGGATGCCGCGCACGACGTCCTTGGCGGACACCGACAGGTTGCCCTGGGCGAACTTCAGCGGGTGGCCGACCACCTCTTCGAGCCGGTCGAAGCGGTACCACTCCATGAACAGGCCGCGCGGGTCGCCGTGCTGCTGCGGGGTGACCTCGAAGGCGCCGGGGATCGAGAGCTCACGGAACTTCACTTGGCCGCCTCCTCGTCGAGCAGCGCGATCAGGTAGTCCCCGTAACCGCTCTTGCACAGCGGCTCGGCCAGCTCGCGCAGCTGCGCGTCGTCGATCAGGCCGGCCCGCCAGGCGGCCTCCTCGATGCAGCCGATCTTGAAGCCCTGGCGCTCCTCGATGACCCGGACGAACTCGGAGGCCTGCACCATCGAGACGAACGTGCCGGTGTCGAGCCAGGCGGTACCGCGGTCGAGGATGGTGACGTGCAGCTCGCCGGTCTTGAGGTACTCCTCGTTGACCGCGGTGATCTCCAGCTCGCCGCGCGCGCTCGGGCGCAGACCGGCCGCGATCTTGACCACGCGGTTGTCGTAGAAGTACAGGCCGGGCACCGCGTAGCGGGACTTCGGCTGGGTCGGCTTCTCCTCGATGGAGATGACCTGGCCGTTGTCGTCGAACTCCACCACGCCGTACGCGGTCGGGTCGGCGACCGGGTAGGCGAAGACCATGCCGCCCTGCGGCGCGGTGCGCTGCGCGAGCCGGGTGCCCAGGCCGCTGCCGTGGAAGATGTTGTCGCCGAGGATCAGCGCGACGGGCTCGTCACCGATGAAGTCGGCGCCGAGCACGAAGGCCTGGGCGATGCCCTCCGGCTTCTCCTGGGCGACGTACTCCAGCTTGAGGCCGAACTGGGAGCCGTCGCCGAGCAGACGCTGGAACTGCTCCTGGTCCTGGGGGGTGGTAATGATCAGGATCTCGCTGATACCCGCCATGACCAGGGTCGACAGCGGGTAGTAGATCATCGGCTTGTCGAAGACGGGGAGGAGCTGCTTCGAGACTGCTCGGGTCAGCGGCCACAGTCGTGACCCGGTGCCGCCCGCCAAGAGGATTCCACGCATGCGCGCAGCTTATGTGAGGTTCGCAGGCCCTCGCTGACCCGGGGCGAGGGCCCCGGGGCACACCGGTAGACTGCCCGCACTATGCGCATCCTCGTCACCGGCGGCGCCGGCTTCATCGGTTCAGAGTTCGTCCGGCAGCTGCTCGGCGCCGACGCAACGGATCAGATCACCGTCTTCGACAAGCTCACCTACTCGGGCGTCGAGGCCAACCTGGCGCCCGTCGCCGGTCACAGCGGCTACTCCTTCGTCCGCGGCGACATCTGCGACGCGGACGCCGTCGACCAGGTCATGCCCGGCCACGACGTGGTCGTCCACTTCGCGGCCGAGTCGCACGTGGACCGCTCCATCGAGGGCGCCGGCCCGTTCGTGGTCACCAACGTCCTGGGCACCCAGGTGCTGCTGGACTCGGCCAAGAAGCACGGCGTCGCCCGCTTCGTCCACGTCTCCACCGACGAGGTCTACGGCTCCATCTCCGAGGGCTCGTGGACCGAGGAGTGGCCGCTCGCGCCCAACTCCCCGTATTCGGCCTCCAAGGCCGGCTCCGACCTGCTGGCGCTCGCCTACCACCGCACCCACGGCATGGACGTGGTGGTCACCCGCTGCTCCAACAACTACGGGCACTACCAGTTCCCGGAGAAGGTCATCCCGCTGTTCACCACCAACCTGCTGGACGGCAGGAAGGTGCCGCTGTACGGCACCGGTGGCAACATCCGCGACTGGCTGCACGTCTCCGACCACTGCCGCGGCATCGAGCTGGCCATGCGCAAGGGGCGCGCCGGCGAGGTCTACAACATCGGCGGCGGCACCGAGATCACCAACAAGGAGCTCACCGAGCTGCTGCTCCAGGCGGCCGGCGCCGACTGGTCGATGGTCGAGCCGGTCGCCGACCGCAAGGGCCACGACCTGCGCTACTCGCTGGACATCACCAAGATCAGCGAGGAGCTCGGCTACTCCCCGCAGGTCCGCTTCGAGGACGGCCTCGCCGCCACCATCGCCTGGTACCGCGAGAACCGTGCCTGGTGGGAGCCGCTGAAGGCCAAGGCCGCACTGCGATGACGAACCCGGTGGCCAAGCTGCTGGGGGCGCTGCCCCCGGGCGTGCGGCTCGTCGCGGGGGGCACCGTGGTCCTCGGTGTCTCCTCGTACATCTTCCTGGCCCTGGCCGGGCACAGCTTGGACACCACCCAGGTCGCCGGCGTCTCGATGCTCTGGACCGTGGTCATGTCCGTCGGGTACGGGCTCTTCTCCCCGGTCGAGCTGGAGCTGACCCGCCTGGTGGCCGCCCGCGACGTGGCCGGCCAGGGCCCCGGGCCGGCGATCCGGCGGGTCCTGCTGGTCACCGCCGGAGTGCTGGTGACGGTGCTGGCCGTGATCGCGGCCGCCGCCCGGCCGATCGCGGACCGCTTCTTCGACGGCGACCTCGGCCTGGTGGCCGGCCTGGGCGGCGCCCTGGTCGGCCTGGCCGTGAGCTCGGTGGCCCGCGGGGCGCTGGCCGGCCTGGGCAGGTTCGGCGCGTACGGCACGCAGCTCGCCGTCGACGGCGGGCTGCGGATCGGGCTCGCCGCGCTGATCCCGCTGTTCGGCGCGCACTCGGCGTTCGCGTTCGCGCTGATCCTGGTGGTGGCGCCGCTCGCCGCCGCGGCGATCGGGATGCGCTCCGTCCTCGCGGACCGGCGCGGCGGGCCGGCGCCGGTCTGGCGCGACGTCGTCACCGGACTCGGCCTGCTGACCGGTTCGACGCTGCTGGCGCAGCTGATGGTCAACGCGGCGGTGGTCAGCGTCGGCCTGCTCTCGCCGTCCTCCAAGGCACTGATCGCCGCCCTGCTGAACGCGGTGGTGCTGGCCCGGGTGCCGCTCTTCGCCTACGCGGCGATCCAGGCCTCGCTGGTCTCCTCGCTCTCCGGCGCCGCGGCGGCCGGCAACCACGCGGAGTTCCGCAAGGTCCTGCTTCGCACCGGCGGCATCGTGGTGCTGATGTGCACCGCCGCCGGGCTGCCGACGGTGTTCCTCGGCCCCTGGGCGATCCGGCTCTTCTTCAAGGCACAGGACGTGCTGGGCTCGGTGGACTTCCTCTGGCTGTCCCTCGGCACCCTCTGCTACATGCTGGCGACCGTCTTCGGCCAGGCCCTGCTCTCGCTCGGGCGCCACCAGCGGCAGTTGCTCTCCTGGCTGGCCGGTTCCGCGGTGCTGGTGGCCGTCACCCTGGTGCCCGGGGGCATCGCGACGAGGGTCGAACTCGCCTACCTGGCTGGTGCGGCGGTCAGCGCTGCTGCCATGCTGTGGGCGCTGGCCCGCTCGCTGTCCGCCCCGGCCCGACCCGTGGCGGAACACCGGGCGCCACTGGCGACGCATCAGTCGTCCGAGGTCTGACGCCCGTTCGTCGGGTCCCGCACAGCCGGCGGCGGCGGTACGTTCACGCCACGCCTTTAATATGTGATTACCCTTGGCCACGCCACTGCCGCTGAAAGGCGCCTCCAGTCGTGCATCTCACCGTCATCACTTCGATCACCGGCGTGCTGGTGCTCGTCTACATCCTGGAGTTGCTGCGCCGACAGCAACTCCGGGAGAAGTACGCGGCTATCTGGCTCGCGATCGGCGTCGTCGTGGCGCCGCTCGGGTTCTTCCCGACGATCCTCGACTCGACCGCCCGCCGGCTCGGCATCGCCTCCGGCGTGAGCCTCGTGCTGTTCGCGGGCTTCGTCCTGGTCCTGATGGTCTCGCTGCACCTGAGCTGGGAGGCCTCCCGGCTGGAGGCGGAGACCCGGACCCTGGCCGAGGACGTCGCCATGATGCGGGCCCACCTGGCCGAGCACCACGGGTACCCGATCGCACGCAGCAACAGCAGCAACGACGCCGGCAAGGCGACGGACTCCGGGGTGACGGCATGATCGACGGCAAGCGGGTACTGATCATCCTCCCCGCCTGGAACGAGGCGGAGGGTCTGCCCAAGATCCTCCACGAGATCCAGCAGAAGCTGCCCGGCGTCGACACTCTGGTGGTCGACGACGGATCCGTGGACGACACCGCGGCCGTGGCCGCCGCGGCCGGCTCCCGGGTCGCGCAGCTGCCGTACAACCTCGGTGTCGGCGGCGCCATGCGGTTCGGCTACCGCTACGCGCACCTGCACGACTACGACGTCGCCATCCAGTGCGACGCCGACGGCCAGCACGACCCCGCGTACGTGCCGGCCCTGCTGGAGAAGCTCCAGGAGGCGGACCTGGTCATCGGCGCCCGGTTCGCCGGCCAGGGCAGCTACAAGGTGCGCGGCCCGCGCAGCTGGGCGATGAAGCTGCTCTCCGTGGTGCTGTCGCGGATCACCCGGACCCGCCTCACCGACACCACCTCGGGCTTCAAGGCCTGCAACAAGCCGATGATCGAGTTCTTCTCGCAGTGGTACCCGGTGGAGTACCTGGGCGACACCATCGAGAGCATGGTCGGCGCCGCCCGCTGCGGCTTCGTCGTCCGGCAGGTCCCGGTGGCGATGCGCGAGCGGACCACCGGTACGCCCAGCGCCTCCCCGATCAAGGCGACGATCTACCTGGCCCGCGCCGGCTTGGTGCTCCTGCTCGCGATGATCCGCCGGATGCCCAAGCACCTGAAGACCATCGAGCCCGCCAGCAAGCAGCGGTCCCGCCGTCCCGAGCTGGCCGGGCGGGCCTGAAGCAGCCGGATGTGACGGGCGGGGTTCTCCCCGCGCGGAAGTCGCACCCGCACCGACCCCGAAGCCGCTCCACCCCGTCCGCGGGTGTGGAGCGGCTTCGTTCGTGGGGGCGCGCCGGGGGCCGAAGCGGTACGGGGGCGGTACGGGGGCGGGCCCGGGGCTGAGGGGGCGAGGGCGGAGGCCGCGCGCCGGGCCGCGGACGCCAGTGCCCGCCCGCTCGCGACCTCCCGGGGCCGAGCCCGGGCACCCGACCGTCCCGGGACACGTGCAAGGGCCGGTACGCAGTGCGTACCGGCCCTTGCGCGTTCGCGTCCCGGGGCTCCTACCGGTCGGCCGTCGCCTCCACCGCGACGGGTGCCGAACCGACGGCCACCGGGACGTCCGCCGGACGGCTCGGGGCCTTGACCGCGTCGGTCTTCCGGGGCAGCCCGAGGTCCTTGAGCTTCAGCGCCGGCTTCTCGACCAGGTGCCAGGAGAAGAGGGCCGCGATGACGGCGAGCGCGACGGACAGTCCGGTGTAGACGGCGTAGCCGTGCCGGGGAACCTGCCAGAGCGTCAGGCACTGCTGGATCGGGAAGGCGTAGATGTACACGCCGTACGACACGTCGACCTTGGTACCGATCTTCGTCAGCGGGTCGGGCATCCGGGCGGCCAGCCAGAGCAGCCCGTAGGCGAAGGCGGGCAGTCCGACGACGGTGAAGGCGCCGTACCGTGTGCTGGCGAGGAACACGACGAACGCCAGCACGCCGGCCACGTCGTTGATCGGCAGCTTCTTGCGGTACAACTCGGCGAGCGCGCCGAGGCCGAACATGAACCCGACCGGCAGCAGCTGCTCCGGGGCGATCCAGGAGAGGAACGGCAGCCGCCAGGTGGGCAGGCCGGTGGTCCCGTAGATCGGCGCACGGAGGAAGTGGTAGTCCAGCGCCAGGTAGACCATGAACGCGTACATGCCGCCGATCATGAGCGCCACGGCCCACCGCGCGCTGCGCAGGATGCCGATCGCGGCGAAGAGGGCGACCACGAGGTAGCAGAACACCTCGGTGCCGAGCGACCAGATCGACCCGTTGAAGGCACCGACATGGGGGTTGTGGTCCAGCAGGCCCGAGATGCCCCACTGGTTCACGCCGATCGCCCAGTTGGCCTTGACGTAGTCGAACGGGCCCTCCGCGTGCGACCAGAAGCCGTCCAGCCGGCCCTGGTGGCGGGCCACCAGGGGGGCTATCACGAAGGCGGTGAGCAGCAGGCAGACCCAGAGGGCTGGCAGCAGGCGGATCGCGCGGTTCCAGAGGAAGCGGCCCGTGGAGAGCCGCATGCCGCTGCGGGTGATCAGCAGGCCGGAGAGCACGAAGAACCCGGCCACCGCGATGGCACCGACGTTGGTCTGACCGCGGGACTGCAGCAGGCCGAGGTCCGGCTTGCTCATGCCGAGCGGCATCGCGTGCGCGAAGATGACCGCGACGGCGAGGACCAGGCGGAGCAGTCCGAAGCCGTTCTTTCGCCCGAGGGCCTCCGCCAAGGGTGGAGCGGCCAGGAAAGCAGGCCGCTTGCGCGAAGTGCGAGACATATCTGGAAGGCTCCGGGCCGGATAGGGAGCAGGTCGGCCTCAACGCGTCGAGAGGCTGGACCGGCGGACGGGGAATGACGTTGGACACTGTAGCCGGGCTGTCCGGCCGCTCCCGGAGGGCGTTGTCACCGCCTGAGCGGGCTGTGACAGGCCTTTGGGGGATCGCTACCATGAGCGGCGCGCCGCACGTGGTATTGGCGTGGGGAGGTCGGGTCTGTGCGACTTGTTAGCGTGACCTTCACGACTGGTCTGTCCGAACGGCGCGGTGTGCTGCCGGGCGGACCGTGAACGGCCCGTCGGCATGCCGGATCGTATGCCCGGCCGGGTGACCAGGGGAAGGTTCGGAGTTCAGTGCAGAGTTCAGCAGAGACCGTCGACGAGCAGCTGGACGGCGTCCACGGGACGAGAGCCACCGCCTCGCGGTCGGCCGGTCTGGCGGCCCGGGCGGTGCGGCGGTTCGAGGAGGCCCGCGCACGGCGCTGGTTCTGGCCGGCCGCGCTGGTGGCCGGGTACGCCGTGGAGGTGCTCTTCCGGCTCGTCCTCGTCCGGCACATGAGCTACCCCTCCATCCACGCGGACGAGGACGGGTACCTGGTGCTGGCCCGCGTGCTGGCCGGCCGGCCGACCACCGAGATGCCGGTCGGCGTGGTGATCCCGGGCGGCTACCCGCTGCTGATCTCGCC